>JACOEM010000002.1:300000-464421 GCA_024998565.1 Nitrospira sp. | reverse complement strand
GCAAGAGCGGGAGGGATGGTGCGGCCAGGTGCCCTCTTGCTCGCGCAACGCGCGGCCTCAGCAGGCCCTTGTTGGACGCGCGCAGTTGAGGGCAACCTTGGCCACACCCTTTGATGCTGAGAAAGACGGAAGAAGGAAGGAAGAATCGTGGCCTGGCAATTCCCTGTGCTCGCGCAACGCGCGGTCGCAGACTCCCCTCGTTGGACGCGCGCACGTAGGGAACCGGCCAGGCAGCTCCTGAAGAAGTGGAGAGATAAGAGGGACCACATAGATACGTGAAGCAATTTGCAGTAAGCTCGGCCGACACAAAAAGCTGCCTGCCTGATGAAACCAAGTGCTGGATCACAATTCAGGAGTGTAAATGGCAATCCCCGACTTTCAAACTCTCATGCTCCCCGTTCTTCGCCAGTTGGCTGCAGATGGTGAACAAGCGCCCTCCTCGGTGCGGTCAGCGATCGCCACTATTTTCAAGCTATCCGAGGAAGAACTGGCTGCACTCTTGCCAAGTGGTAGACAGGCCATTTTCGCAAACCGTATTGCCTGGGCACTAGGCTATCTCAAACAAGCAGGCTTAGTAGAGAGTCCGAGACGCGGCTTGTATCGAATAACTGAACGTGGCGCCGCAACCTTACGCGAGTCTATCGAACGTATAGACATCCAGTACTTGATGCGATTTCCCGAGTTCGTGGCTTTTCGAACTGCTTCAAATGATGATGCAGAACAAACTCCTTCTCTCGCGAAAGTAGCAGCTGAAAGCACGCCCCTAACTCCAGACGAGCAAATACGGCAAGGATACACTCGCCTACAAGCGAACCTTGCCACACAACTTCTCGAACGTGTGCGCCAGGCTTCTCCAAAATTCTTTGAGGAATTGGTCGTCGAGTTGCTAGTTGCCATGGGGTACGGGGGTTCTCACGAGGATGCGTCTTCGGTTGTAGGACAGAGTGGCGACGAAGGGATCGATGGCATCATTAAAGAAGATCGGTTGGGCCTGGATACGATCTATATTCAAGCCAAGCGGTGGAAGGACAGCATTGGTCGCCCTGAGATTCAACGCTTTGCCGGAGCCCTCCAGGGGCAACGTGCACGGAAAGGGGTCTTTTTGACCACATCAACGTTCACAGCGGACGCCCGCTCATATGCCACAGGCCTTCAAACAACAATTGTACTAATTGATGGCGCACAGCTCGCCCAGCTCATGCTGGAATTCGGCATTGGTGTCTCTCAGGCTAGCCTCGTGAAACTCTGGAAGCTTGACGAAGATTACTTCGTAGAGGAATGAAAGAAGGTGACGCGCCCATCCACAGCATCCAAGGGGCGAGCCCTCATCAAAGGGATAGCGTCGCTCGCCGAGAAAACGAAACTGAATCGAGAAAGTCTGTATCGCATGCTCTCGGAGCGCGGCAATCCTGAATTTCGAAGCCTCGACGCCCTCCTCCACGCGCTAGGCTTTCGGCTCGCGGTTGCCGTCAATCGCTAGACGCAGATCACTGGGCATGTGAATGAACTCCTGTGGCCAACAGAAAGACATCCCGGATGGTCGTTTACAGGACCTGCCCTTTTTTCCAAGCGCCTGGGTGCTCGCTTACTGCAGAAACCGGGGGTCGAGCGAAAAGGACACCGGATCAGCCCAGATGATGCATCCGAAATCCGAATGGGCAGGATTGAGCAGGTAATTGAATTCGACAGGAATCAGCGCCGACGGCACTCGCAGGACCGCGCTCGTTTGCGCCCGAACCCATTCGCTTCCGAGCCGTTGGAGCGATTCCTGGTCAGATGGATCCTGCCAACCTTTCGGCAATTGCCCGATCTCTACCGTCTCAACCAGAAGGCTGATGGGAATTGTCGCGGCGATGGAGACGAGATCCGATGGAGCGAGATCGCGATCCACATGCACGAGGTATTCGAGCACGGCCAACGACAATGAGGCGGAGGCATAGACCACCGCCGTGTTCGGCAGGTTCCAGCGGCCGCCGTAGAGGCGAGCGCCTTCGCCGTCCGGCGCGGCATGCGCGCGGCGAGTGACGCGCCACACCCGCATCAACTGATGACGCCGTAGTCCATCCGGCCGAGCACCTTCACCACCGCTTGGGTCCCCACGTCCGTGTCCAACAGATCGAGCGGCGCGGTATTCCCGAGTGCCCGATTGGCCCGCCGCAACCATTGAGCGGCTTTCCCCTCGTCTCCCAACACTTCCACGGCCAGTGCAAAAATGCGAGCCAGGCGCACCAATCGATCCGATTCGTCCGCCGACAGCCGCCGGGCCTTCCGCCGCCGCGCCAACGTCCGCTTGGTAATCATCAGGATCTCGCCCAGCCGCGGAATGTCGAGCTGGGCATGGGTTGCCATGGCCGAAAGCGCGGCAAAAGGCATGCCTTCACGAATGCGCGAGGTTATGTCTTCCGTGGAGCGAACCTGTTTCTTCAGAACCGTCGGCCCGCCCAGCATGTTGATCAGCGCCTCATGTGTCGGCATGTCGCTCTCCCCGCCTGTGCCACATGGCTGCAGTATAATGCCATATGGCATTCTGGTCAAGAAACGGCGGGAGCTGGTGGAAGCCTGATGCGAGACAGCCAAACCGGGAGGAACAGCGGGAAGCGGAACCGAATGCAGGAACGAATAGCCTGGCAGACTGTAGCAGTCCTGCGTCGCCGCCTCCCCGCCTGCCTGTCACGAGTCAGGGCGCTCCAAACGATTCGATCCAAACGGAATAGCAGTATGTCGGCGGCAAGCCGCATCCGGCACATCGACTCAGTGCTGCGGGACTCGGATACTGCGCCAGGATCAAGGACAGGCGGCAGGCGTGAATCAGACTCGCCTGTGCAGGATCTCGATGGAAGTAGGTCGTCCTGATGAATCGCCGTTGCCCATGCAGAATGGCAACGTGGGAATGCAAGACGCGACTCTATTTGTCGTCAACCTGTTGGAGGGGATATGAGCGAGTGCGGGCGGTCGAAAGCGCACGACACCATTTGTCGTTCCCTTCCATCGGTGCTGTATCCGAAAATTGCCCCTCGCTTCTTTTCGCTCTGTTCACGAGGACCATCGGTCAAAGGTCCATAAGAGGCTGAGGATGATCAAGTGCTGAGAGCCGGTCAGGCCCGGCACGCCCGGCGCGATGTCGCCTCGTTTGAAGAACCCGCCGCTGCCTCCTGTTGACTCGTCCCATCGGTGTTCAAAGCGCACGTGGGTATTGCAAAAGACGCTTGGCTCGCCGGTAAAGAACGGCGCATAGTCCAGCGTGGTCGTCATGGCCTTCACGAATTGCTCGCTGCCCGTCCATCGTCCGTTGCGGTCCCAGTAGAATTCCGGCCGGATTGCCGCATACCACCCCGACTTGAATTTCCAGCCGATGCTGGCACTCCCACCCATCACGAATGCACGCGGGGCGCCAGGCCGATCAGCGATATTTTCCGTCCCCACGTCATAGGTCAGGGTGACCAAGAACCTCCGGTCTTCCCACTTCATGACATTGCTCAGATAGTTCCGCCAAAACTCGAGATCGGTCCGCTGCTGGTCCGGTCCGGCATAGAGTGTATGACTAATTGTCAGGCACGGCAGCGGTGTGAACGTCAGCCCAAGGCCGTAACTGGGGTGGTCGTTTGGCCGGGACAGATGGGCATAGCCGTTCACGATGAAGCCAGTAAGTGTCACACTTTTGTTCATGTGATAGACGGCGTTGACGCCGAACATCGCATAGGGGCTGTAGTCCGAGGTCCAGGCCCGGGTGTAGTGGACGTTGTCCTTCGCGTAGAGTTTCTCGGAGCCGAGAACACTGCTGAACAGGCCCGCGGTCAACGTGAGGCCTTCACCTTCACCCTTCGGGACCCGGTACGACACGTTCGCGAGGCCAACATGGCGGAGTGTGTCGGCGCCGGAAAGTTTCGGCTCGCCCGGAAGGAACGCGAATTCCCGTGAGTCGTAGCCGCCTTGCACCGCTAATTCCATGCCCCATTCAGAATCGGGGGATGCCTTCTTACGCACATAGGCCATCCCCATATTCGGGCTGAGTTCGTTGTGACGTGGCACGGTGGAGCGGTTTCGCCAGAGATGGTTCTCCGGGAAATTGAAGTTGAGCGGGTAGCTGACATCGAGAGAGGCTCCATACTGCCAGCCATCCGTGGACGCGCAGGAGATGGACATGCACTGCTCATCGGCCAACGCCGGCAACCCCATGGAAGTGTAGACTGCCGTGCAGAGCGTCCAGGTCAATACCGTGACGCGGGCAACCCAAGAGCCGTTGGCTGGAGTAGCGGTTAGGGTGATCACAAAGGCCAATTTCTGAATGGTTTCATGCCTTACCGCAACCATGCTGCACAGGTCGTAGCTTGGAAAGTGCCGCGGAATCCAGGATACTATCGCACGCGCTGTTGAGGGTTACGCGTCAGAGATGTCTCGGCAAGAGGCGTTGCTCAATCGCCCAATGGGTGAGTGCGACTGTGTAAAAGTCCATTGACTGATTCCACTGACCAATGTCAGATGCAGTCGGTGCATGACGAGGCGGGACGGTAAACGGGGCGAGGGGCAATGTCAAGAACCTGTTCCCTGATTCTCTCGGCCAATGGCCGCAGAGGCAGAACGGAGGCTCCACACGCCAGATCAAGAGCCTGCAGCGGGCAATGATTCCAACTCGGTGTTGAAAAGCCTGTTGTGTCAGAATAAGGAAGCGCAACGGCAGGCACTATCCTCGGCAGAGCTCCGCACATTCTCGCTAATACTCAACTTTCGCAAGTAGAACGGAACGATGCCGGTCTGCAGAATACGCCGATGAAGCAGCGTGGGGAACATTGACAAATGGTTGAACATACGCAAAAATCACGCCCCAGCGAGCGATCAGTCAGTGCGTACTATGCTGGGCAGTATACTCAAACATTAGGCGTCACAACTGAGTTCTCATGTCGCGAAAACTGTATTTCGCTATCATTATCGGCTCCGGCGGCGGCGCCATACTGGCAATAGTACTGGCCAGCGCTGTGCCCAATCCTTGGCAATTGCTGTCTGCTGGCCTGTCCGGTGCGCTCGCATCGCTTGCCGCATCGACTGTAATTCAGTCGTTAGCGTCCGCCGAGCAAGATCAGGCCTTGCGCCAGATGGCCTCCGACCAGGAAGCCATGATCCGCTCGATCACTTTGAGTGTTTCTGGCATTCATGCAATACCGAGAGATTTCCTCAGCCTGCAATGGATAGCGTATACAACTCAAGTTGCATCTAACGACGCAGATAAATCCGCTGTCGGCCGATTCTCCCCATTGCGAAAGGTCCGAGTCGTTGGCAAACATCTCGTTGAGTACGAATTGTTGGCTTTGAACCCCAGCAAGAGGGAGGTACCTTACAACTGCACTTTTATCGGGCTCGAGAATTGCGTGGTTGGCATTGTCGCGAAAGACGGCGAAACCACCTCAGTAATTGTCATAGACGCGCCCGTTCCTGATGTCGAGTACTATTTCGGCGCCGGCTACGTGACTACGTGGCTGGGGGGACGATCAACCAGCTTTCAGGTGGTAGGAACTACTGCGTTGCCGAAGAGCTTCAGAGACTTTCCAGTCGCCGAACAAAGAAGGTTCAACCAGTGGTTCGGCAGAGTTGAATGGAATGTTCGCGATGCTCACTCTTTGTTTGCAGAGCAGTGAGGCTTACTCCGCGGGCCAGTTAGCTCGCACGTTAGCGGGTGATACCAAGAGATATTTGTGACGAGCATATAGGGTCAGGTCTTGCAATCGCACATTCTCCCTACCGCCGTAGAAACTCACACCAGGCACCGTTATCTCGTCCTTGCCCGGTTCATTTTCCAAACGAGAACGGCAGCAACCATCGTGAGCGGCACCAGGAGCAAGAGCCCGATTGAGAGACTGTACACGGGCGCGCCGAGCAAGCCGGAGTTTCGGGAATCGTGATAATCGACCCCGTTGGCCGCGATAAACGAGGCGACCAGCACACCGACAGACGAAACGACCACCACGCGCAAGAACCAGCACCAGCCGCCCCCTCCCGGCAGATAAGCCGTCAAAAATGTGAGGGGAATCCCGGCTAACGGAATCGCGAGCCAGAGTGTCTCGAGCAACTCGTTGCCTGCAGGTGTCGAAGGGTCATTCCCCGCCGCAACGAAATAGACCACAAGGCTGATGGCGATCCACAGTCCTTCGGGCCCAAGCAGTATAGAGACGACAGGCCGCATCACCACCTCGGGGCGGCACCCCGGCTCCGCGACCAGGACACTCGTCTAGCGTCGTCCGGCCTTCCGGACCAATTCTTTCTTGCCGCGCGGCAGGTGAAAGTCGCACTGCAGCCGGCGGAAGAACTCCACTCCTTCCAGCCTTGCGAGGGCCACCGGTATCGCGACTTCTTTCAACGACTGCCCTTTCATCGGCTCGAGCCGGATATGCACCGGCTTTCCCTTGTGATCCTTACCGGGGATAAGCACGCCTCCCCCCACGATCGCCCCCTTCTTATCCGTCAACACATGCATGGTCTGTTTGGCTTTCACTTGCGACCTCCTTCGGAACGTCTATCAGGATGCGGAAAAAGTCCGCCGGCGGCGTTCACAAACGTGACGCGCGTTATTCCGCGCGTCGTGAACCTCAGCGGCTCACCGTACGGCCACGAGACAAGAGCCTGTCTTGGCAGGCTCGGGGTGGGCGGGTATGAAGTACAATTCACCCCTTCGCTTGCTGCGGTCTTGCCGGACGGGCTTTTGCGCATCCTGCGGGTTCTTGTCAAATCGACACGCCGCATGAGTGGATCGTAATGTATTGCGTTCCCATCGAGTTTTTCCGCAGCCTGCTATACGTTGCCCCCGCCTTGAATAGTAAAATGGGCCAGTTCCTCGCCGATGTTCGTCACGGTCACAGAATAGACGATGGGGCTTGGCGAACCGGGATGCAAGCGAATGGGTTTCTTCTCTTTGGTGTGCTGGCTGACCATGAGCCGCACCGGATTGATCCCGACCCCATCGGCCATAATCCATTGTGCACCGAAATCGTGCCCGCCCCATTCCGCCTCATTCACCAGGCCCCCAAGGGCGATATGAATACGCGTGGATTGACCGGGCGCCAGCCAGAAATCTCCGACCTGATTAAATGCCATAAAGCACCTCCCTCCAAGAATTCGGGCGCATTATAGCGAACGGGTATGCGCAGGGGAATCCGAATTCCCGTCGGACATGATCGTTCCGACTCTGCAGCGATCTTCCGTCATTGGGAACGTCGCGAAGTAGCCTCGTCGTGATGCCTCCGACTATAATGAGGTCGCGGAAAGTCCCGTGAGGAAAGACAGCGCATGGATATCATCTCGCATGGTCTCTGGGGAGCGTTCGCGTTTGGACGTCGCAACCGCACAAGCTTCTCCCTCGCCTTTGCGATTGGGATGGCGCCGGATCTGTTCTCGTTCGGCATCCTGTGGGTGGCGGCCACACTGGGTCTGTCGCCGACGCCCGATTTCAGTCACGGCACACCGCCGGAATCCACCATTCCGCCCTACGTTCATTATCTCTACAATGTCACCCATAGTTTCGTGCTGTTTCTCGCCGTCTTTGCCTTGTTCTGGCTCTGGACGAAGCGGCCGGTCTGGGAACTCGGCGCCTGGGGCTTGCACGTGTTGGTCGACATTCCCACCCATTCCTTCGCCTTCTTTCCGACGCCCTTTCTCTGGCCTCTCTCTGATTGGAAATTCGACGGGTGGCAGTGGAATCAGTCAGCCATTCTCATCCCGAACTTCACGATGCTGTTTCTGCTCTATGCCTGGTTCCTCCTGCAGCAGGGACGTCCCGCCCTCAGGCCGGAACGGGTGCGCGAGTGAACTGACCTGATTCCGATCCCACGTCCCAGCCGGCCATTTCCCCCACTTCGCACCGACCACAAATCCGCAGGCCGAACCTCTCGCTCGCACTCATTTCGCCGGACTGGAATGACGTGGTGCAAGCGCTCTCGACGATCTCAGATGTATAGCGGGGAAGGCAGTATCAGACGCTGATCGAGGTGGAACGGCTCAAGATGGACGCGTTCGTCGCCGCTGAAATGACGCCCAACCTGTGAGCTGCCGGTGTGACGATGCCCGGACCCATGATGCGAGTGCTGAAGGATGCCCGGACGAGACATCCCGAGAACGCGTAGGGGACCATTGGCCGAAGCTCCACCGATGAACGGCTAGGCCGGAGTCGGGTCCGCCTGGGACGGCTTACGACGCCGCCTGGCAGCCACGAGGTGCGCACCGAGCACACTCATCCCAGAGGCCGTCACAAGGAGAGCCGGCCATATTAAGGACTTCAGCCAACCGGAGCTTGAGATGGTCGCGGGCCACAACCAGGCCACCCAGGGTAACGCCGGGCCCACGAGGGAGAACGCCGCATGAATCGGAGGCAGGCGGAAGAGCCACACGAGGAGCGCTCCCGATAGCGCATACACAGGAGGCAGGAACAGCAGGAGAACAAACACGCCGTTAAACATGGCCGCGAAACTGAGAAAAAACCAGAGGAAGCCTGTCAGAAACCCGGCGAACATTCCCACGCCTGTCCGCCCGCCCCGCTGGTGCCGGCTGTCCATGGACCCAGTGTAGCTCCGGACCGGAAGAGCACCAAGGAGTTTTACGTTCGACGCCTATTTCCCCGCATGCGCGCGGCCCGACTGTTTCGTTCAGCCCGTGCCTTCGACACTTCGAGCCAGGCAGCGGCTGCCGGCGAGGCCCTGGAGGACGGCTTTGGCCGCCGCATCGAACCACGTCTGCCGTGCGGCCTCTCCGATCCTTCGACGTCCATCACCACATTATGCGCGGCGAGTTCCTGCAAACAGGACTCCAACGCCCCCTCCAGCGCCAATGCGGGAACCTTGCCTCTCTGCCTGAGCAGAGACGTCTTGCACGACCGTAGCGGTTTCACTAAGATCCGCCCATGACGCCACCGTCCCTACCTCTCCCGCATGACCATCCAGAACGGCCGTCGACTCACGGTGCACCCGCCCCCCATCCCGATGCGCCTCGCCCGAGCGAGGCAGAACTCGATCGAGTTTTCGAGCTGTCATTGGACATGCTCTGCATTGCGAACGCGGAGAGCTATTTCACTCGCCTGAGTCCCGCGTTCACGCGCACATTGGGCTGGAGCCTCGAGGAATTGATGAGTCGACCGTTCCTCGACTTCGTCCATCCCGACGACCGGGCCAACACGCTCCAAGAGGTCGAGCGTCAGATCGGCAGGGGCGAACCGGTCCTGGAATTTCAGAACCGCTATCAGCACAAAGACGGCTCCTGGCGATTGCTGTCGTGGAAGTCCTCCCCGCACCCGGATGGCAGGCTCTATGCCATCGCGCGAGACGTCACCGACCGTGAGCTGGCAGCGCAGGCGTTACGACGCTCCCATGAAGAGTTAGAGCGGCGCGTGCGGGAGCGCACGGCAGAACTCCAGCAGCGCAATCGTGATTTGGAAACCTTGCTGTACGTGAGCTCTCACGATCTGCGTGAGCCCCTGCGCTCGATCTCGAACTTCTCGCAACTGGTACGTGAACGATACGGCGCATGCCTAGACGCAAAAGGCCTCGATTACATCGATCGCGTGATTCGGGCGGCGCAACGGATGGATCAGCTCATGGAGGATCTGCTCATACTCTCGAGGGCACAACGCATGGAGATGCCCTACGAAGAGGTCCGTGGCGAGGACTTGGTCAAGGCAGCATTGGCACAACTCGATGAGACGATTCGACGCACGAGAGCACGCATCCAGGTGGCCACCGACTTTCCCTCGTTCCGCGTCAATACAACCTGGGTCACGCAAGCGCTCTACAATTTAATTGGGAATGCCTTGAAGTTTCATCGGGCCGGCGAGGCCCCTGAGATCGACCTGGCCCCTTACAGCCTCATGGAGGGCTCGGACCACCGGGTCGGCCTCGTGGTGCGGGACCGGGGAATCGGGGTTGAACCGGAACAGGCACAGCGGATCTTCCATCTGTTTTACCGGGCGGTAGGGCGCGAGGTGCACGGCACCGGCGCGGGACTGGCCATTGTCCAACAAGTTGCGCATCGGCATGGAGGCCGGGCCTGGGTGCAACCACGGGAAGGCGGCGGATCTGAATTTGTGCTGCTGTTCGGCAGCCACTCGACCATCGACACCAAGCCTACGTAACGCACTCACCAAATACGGGGTCAGGTCTTGCAATCGCACATTCCTCGGCGCACCGCGGGCCACTCCTCCCCCTTCCACCTCATTCGGTCTCGTTCCCCGATCGACTCACTCGGCAGCTCGGCCTATGGTTTCCCCTGCTCGCCCGCCTCATCTCCCGGTCCATCCGCTGCTTGAACAACTTGTCGGCGCATGGTCGCGTCCCATTCGATCTGCTTGCGACTGTCCGGCTGCCCTGTAGAACGGCAACGTAGCCCGGCACGGGTTCTGAAATTGGAGCATCGTCCATTCTTGAAAGAAAAGAAATTTAATGAGACGCCCATACCGTGTATAACGTTTTCCCGAGGACAGGGAACATCGGCTTCATTCACATCATAACCGGAGGAACCCGGCATGCCTGAGAACAATCACAGCAGCGCTCCGCTGCCACCCCCGCACGTCCAATTGATACAGATGGCCATGGCCCACTGGGTCTCCCGCATTGCCTACGTCGCCGCCAAACTGGGATTGGCCGACCACCTCGCGAGCGGGCCGAAGACTGCCGACGACCTCGCCGGGCCCACGGGAACCCATGCGCCCTCGCTTTATCGCCTGATGCGGGCACTCACGAACCTCAATATCCTCACCGAGGACGCCACGCACCGCTTTGCCCTAACGCCGCTCGGGGAGGCGCTCAAGACCGGCGCGCCGGGATCTGCACGGCCTTCGATCCTGACACTGGCCAGCGACTGGATGTCGCGAGGCTGGGAGCAATTGCTCTATTCGGTGCAGACCGGGGACTGTGGATTTGAGCAATCGCTGGGGATGCCCCTGTTCGACTGGCTGGCCAAGCATCCCGAGGATGCGTCGTTGTTCAGCGAAACGATGATGGGGTTTCATGGCGCGGAGCCGGCAGCCATCACCGCCGCCTACGATTTTTCCGGCTTGTCGACCCTGATCGACGTGGGCGGGGCCACGGGACATCTCCTGACGACGATTCTCACCGGCAATCCCGCATTGCGCGGTATCCTTTACGACCTGCCTCATGTGGTTCGCGACGCACCGGCGCTGATTCAGGCCCGGGGCCTGGCGGATCGCGTGACGATCGAGGCCGGTAGTTTTTTTGACCGGGTGCCGGGCGGCGGCGATGCCTATTTGCTGTCGCACATTATCCACGATTGGACCGAGGCCCAATGCCTCACCATCCTCGGCCACTGCCGCCGCGCGATGCCACCCGGCAGCCGCTTGTTGATCATTGAGATGGTGCTGCCGTCCGGTAGCGCTCCGCATCCGGGCAAGATGCTCGACATGATG
Organism: Nitrospira sp.; assembly: GCA_024998565.1. Lineage (NCBI taxonomy): Bacteria > Pseudomonadati > Nitrospirota > Nitrospiria > Nitrospirales > Nitrospiraceae > Nitrospira > Nitrospira sp. The sequence continues at coordinate 453,026 of JACOEM010000002.1, read as the reverse complement.
ATGCTCGTGGGTCCGGGCGGACAGGAACGCACGGAATCTGAGTACCGTGAGCTGCTCGGCAAAGCCGGATTCCGTCTCACCCGGCTCGTGCCGACGGACACAGCCGTGAGCGTCGTCGAAGCGGTGCTCGCATAAAGTCACATCCGACGTGAGCGAAGAGTACGGCGACAGACAGGGCTCCCGCCGTACTCCTGGCGCTTTTTCGACTCAGGACGTCCCCTCCGGCTCAGTCGATGATGCGACTGGCCCGCAGGTCGCCCGGCTGATTCGGCAGCAGCATGATACAGTTCGGATTGAACCCCTGCGCCTTCAACGTATCGATGTTCCCCAGGACTGTATCCGACTTCAGATCGATCACCGTGATGGACCCATCGCTCATGCCGTCCAGATTGAGAAAGCTGTTCTGGACGAACAGGTAGCGCTCGTCCGGCGACAACACGCTATGGTGCGCACCGCCCGCGGCTGCAATGGTCTTGAGAAACTTCGGTTGCCGGGGATCGCTGTTGTCGTACAGATTGACGAAGCCAGGTTTGGCAGTCGTGACAAACAGTCGGTCCCCTTTGGCGTTGTAGAGCATTTCGAGCGGCATGCCCTGCTGGCGGGGGCCAAAGTCATCGACCTGATGGAACGAAAACGCTTTGCTCGCCGGATCCCACACCCCGGCCCACAAGGTTCCTTCGAGCATATTGGTGATATGCACGACAGGCGGATTCGCATTGGGGCTGAACATCACTTCCACGGGAGCCGCTTTGGCCGGAGACGGTTTCGACGAGACCTTGTGCGTCGAGAGCACCTTGCCGCTGGCGGCCTCGAGCACCGTGATCGAATCACCCGCATCAGACAGATCCGGCTTGACGGTACTGGTCACGAGCAGGCGATCGATGCCGTTGTGAATCGCAATGCCGTGCGGATACCGGATCGTCGCCACAGACGGCTCCGTGGCGCTGACCGCTTTGATCGGCGTATCGAGAAGCGCGTCTCCTACAATGACGTTGTCCGAACCCATGCAGGTCAAGTACCAGGTCCGGTTATCCTCCGACACGGCGAGATCCTCCCCCATCTGACAATCCGGCACGTCGATCGCCTGAAGCCGATAGGGAAACGTCCTGAGATTCACGACATGCAGAATGCTTTTCCCCAGCGCCGTGATATAGGCTTTGCTCCGATCGCGATTGAAGAAAATATGGTGCGCCACGAGATCGGGCGGCAACGGAATCTCCATCAGAATCTTCCCGAATTTCCCGGACTCGGGATCGATGTCCATGATGGCAATCCCCTCCCGTCTCACCGGCTGGTCCGGCTTACTCTCATAGTTGAGCAGGGCCAGGATTTCCGCCGAGGCGAGCGTGGAGCATGCAAGCAACAACCCCAGAGTGAACACAAACAGTCTAGATGGTTTCATGATGGCCTCCTTTTCAATGGTCGACATTGGACTCACTTAGGCTGAGTACGTTGTCCAGGCATATGCACGGCCGGCTCTCTCGGCCCGCCGCCCCCCTCACATTCACTTCATCGCATGTGTGCCATGGGTGATCGCCCCGCCGGCGCGCAAGGCCGCTGCCACGAGCACCGATTCAGCGATCTCCGGGGCCGATGCACCATACTCCCTGGCCTTGTTCACATGCAGTTCGATGCAGTAGGGACATTGCGTCGTGAAGGCCACGGCCAGCGCCATCAACTCCTTGTACTTCACCGGAATCGCGCCGGCCGCCAGCGCGGCCCGATCGAACGCCACGAATGCCTTCATCGCCTCAGGTGCGTGCGTCCCCAGATCCTTCATCCTCTCCAGATTCGTCATGTCATATAGGCTCGTCGTCTGATCCATCCCGGTAGTGGTCGCGTTCGTCATGATGCGTCTCCTTTATATGAGCAGTGGGGGTTTACGCTCGAATACCGACGACTTCCAAATATTCGCCGTACACCGTCGTGCAATCCGGCCCTGCCTGATTGTGCGCTGTCCAGAGCGTTTCCAGATCCCGGCGCAAGTGCGCTTGCCCCTCGGCGTCGAGGGACGCAAAGGCTCGGTTGGTCGGTCCGTAGTACAGACGGAAGAATTCCACGACCTCTGAGGGAGGAAACGGATAACTGAACAGATACTGCCGCCTGATCAGGCTCAGCGTGGACAATCCATGACCGAGCCGTTCTTGCACCGTGGCCTCGTTGCCCCACAGCACCGGCGACGGCATGCCCGAGGGCCCGATGAATTTCGCGACGTTCTTGAACATCTGCCCCACGAAGCCCTCCGCCGTCCAATTGGCCATCGCAATGGTCCCTCCCGGGACGCAAACCCGCAACAGCTCCTTCGCCACCAAATCGGGCCGCGGAGCAAACACCGCGCCGATCAGGCTCGCGACGACATCGAACCTGCCCGCCTCAAACGGCAGCGCTTCGGCATCGGCGACTTTGAATCGGGCATTCACCCCTTCGGCACGAGCCCGCGCTTGCGCCCGCTCCACCCAATTGGCGGCGATGTCCACCCCCGTCACCTCCACCCCATCCTTGGCGGCCAACAACGCGAGTTGGCCCGAGCCGCATCCCACGTCCAGCAGCCTACATCCCGGCGCAATCTGGAGACGCTCGTAAAACTCCCTTGCGCCGCCTTCCATGTAGCGCGAGAATCGATCGTAATCCCCTGCCGTCCAAATGGTATTGAGACGAGTCTTCAGACCGTCCATTTCCGATACCACCGTGTGCGTCGTCATGGCCTCCTCCTTCCTGTGTGTGTCCTGCGCGCCGGTTTCCGACGCCGCGTTCTGTCTGGTCGCACTATAGGGCAGAGGCCGTTTCGAGTCTTATCAGGGCGTCTGGCTCTCTTATCAGGAGCATGCTAAGCTGCAGTTCGTTTATCCGGGCGTCCGGATGGCTTTGCTCAGCATCCGGCCTCGCCGAGGAAATTCCTATGGACGTGCTGTCCGAAGTCCTCAAGGCCGTGAAACTCGACGGCGCAGTGTTTTTTCACGGGGAATTTGCCGCACCCTGGTGCGCTCGAGAGCCTGACGCCGCGACTATGGCGGCATATCTGCCCACTCAGGCCGGCCACATCATCATTTTCCATCTGCTGCTTGAAGGACAGGGTTATGTTCGCCTCGAGCAGGAGGACCGTGCCGTGCCGCTCACAGCGGGCGACATCATCATTCTCACGCATGGCGATGCGCATCTCATGGGTAACGGCCCACCCGTCACACCGGTGGACACTTCCCTGCAGATGCGGCAAATCCTCTCGGAGGGACGCATGCTGTCCCAACTCGCCGGGGGTGGTGAAGTCACGAAGTTGATTTGCGGGTACTTGACCTGCGACGCGCAGCTCTGTCGGGTCGTCCTGGCCGGGCTGCCTGCGATGCTCAAGGTCAATATCCGGGATACCCCATCGGGACAGTGGCTGGAGAATACGCTCCGCTATTCAGTCGATCACGCGGAGGCTTCCGGTCCCGGAGGCGCGGCGGTCATCGCCAAGTTATCCGAAGCGTTGTTCGTGGAGACGTTGCGCCGCTATATCGCGCAGTTGCCGCACACCCAGACCGGATGGCTGGCCGGGGTGCGCGACCCGGATGTGGGCAAAGCGCTGGCGGTCCTGCATCAACGGCCGGCTCAGCCATGGACCATCGCCACGCTCGCTGCTGAGGTCGGGGTTTCCCGATCCGTGCTTGCCGAACGGTTCCAGCATTTCCTCACGGACACACCGATCGGCTACCTCACCCGCTGGCGGTTGCATCTCGCTGCGCAACTCCTCACCTCCACATCCAAGAGCGTGGCCGAAGTCGCCGGCGATATCGGCTATGAGTCCGAACCCTCCTTCAACCGCGCCTTCAAACGCGAGTTCGGGCTTCCGCCTGCCCGCTTCCGCACTCAGGCCAAATCGCCCAAGCAGTCGTCAGTCACTCGCGACGCCACGACCGCCGAGTTGAAGCCCATCCAGACGACATGACCGGTGATCGCCGGCCTTCGTCAGACGCACACCCGGCCGGCTCCGTTTTTACTGAAACATGATGCGACCGTTCTGAGTCCGATCGCGGATGCAGGGCGGGATGCGCACCCGGGAGTTACGTGCGAGATTGATCGAGGTCGCGGGCCGGGATGTCATTGCTCAACTGATTGAAGCAGGCCGATCGACAGGGGGCGGTAAGATTCGCGGCAGGTCTCGTGTTTACATCGTTGAGCCACGATTGAAACTCCGTGAACACGCGACTCTGCATCCCCACCTGCCAACTTCTACTCATGAATCTCCGCTTCGACCAGTTTCGCGAGAAGGATCAGCGATTCCTGCCAGCCCAAATAACAGGACTCAGGAGGAATCACGTCGGGAATCCCTTCCTGCACCACCGTCATCTCAGTCCCGCATGATACTTTCTTCAACGTGATCGTCACCTGGATCTCTCCGGGAAGATTCGGATCGTCGAACCGATCCGTATAGCGCAGTCGTTCGTGCGGCACCAGTTCCAGGTACGTCCCGCCGAATGAATGAGTCTGGCCGGTGGTGAAGTTGGTAAACGACATTTTGTACGTGCCGCCTACTTTGGCGTCCAGATGGTGCACCTTCCCGGTGAACCCGTTCGGCGGCAGCCACTTCGCCTTGGCATCCGCGTCCAGAAATGCGCGGTACACACGTTCCGGCGTTGCCCGAAAGACGCGGTGAAGCCGGACGGTATTCGTGGACATCTCTCACACTCCTTTCAAGGCACATTCAATGCGCAGGAAAAATCCCACCACGCGAGATAGGTTCCAAAGGATGCCGCATTCATATCCGGATGTCTAGACGCCGGGCTCGCCAGCGACGGCCGCAAGAACGAATGGAACAAGCCTTTCCGGTCTGCTAGAGTACGAAAGTTGTCGGCTTCAATCGGCCGACTGCTTCGGGATGCTCACTTACACTGACGGTAGCACTCACTTCCCGGGTCCACTGCCCGGCTGCATCAACCGCATAGACAAGGATGGCACCATGCACTGTTCGAATCCCCTCGTCTCCCGCAGACTGATCTCCTTCTCGCTGACCTGCGCGCTGCTCTTCTCCGGGCTGATCGGGTCCGGGTGCCAGACCGCCTATTATGAAACGATGGAAAAACTCGGCTATCACAAGCGCGACCTGATGGTCAGCGACGTGAAAAAGGCCCGTGACGCTCAACAGGACGCGAAGGAGCAATTCAAATCGGCCCTCGATCGCTTCACCAAAACCTTGAATATCCAGGGCGGCGAATTACAGGACAAGTACGATGCGCTGAACGAGGAATATCAGCAGAGCGAAAAGAGAGCCCAAGCCGTTCGGGATCGCATCGCGTCGGTGGAGAACGTGTCCGACGCATTATTTGATGAATGGACCGCTGAATTGAAGCAGTATTCCAACGCCGCGCTGCGCCAAAAAAGCCAAAAGCAACTCACCCAGACGCGCAGCCAGTACGCGCAATTGATCAAGGCTATGAAACGGGCGGAAGCGAAAATGGATCCGGTCCTGGCAAAGCTGAAAGACCATGTCCTCTTTTTGAAGCATAACCTCAACGCGCAGGCCATCGCCTCGCTCAAGAGCGAATTGGTCACGGTCGAAGGCAACATCGACTCACTGATCAAGGATTTGAACGCATCGATTCAGGAAGCGGATTCCTTCATCTCGTCCATGGAGAAGGATAACGCGTGATCGCGGGAGATGGACGCGCTGCCAGCCGCTCGTTCGGTGTTGATCGACGACAGCAGGCTATCAGCGTCAGGTCGTCGCCGCGCAGATCTTCCGGACATGGCCCCGCAGCCAGCGATGCGCGAGATCGGCGTCCAGCCGCGGGTGCCAGAGCAACGATACCGTAAACTCCGGCGTGGAGAAGGGCAGCGAAAAGCTATACGTTCCAGTGCGCAAAATTCCGGTATGTCGTTCGGGGACCGTGGCAATCAGATCTGAAGCACGGGCTAGAGCAATCGCCGTCGCGAATCCACCGACGATCGTGACAATGTCCCGTTCCAGTCCAAGCCGCTGCAAGGCTTCCTCTATCGGTCCCTTCCCCTGCCCCTGCCCCTGCCGCGAAACGGATATGTGCTGTCCCCCGGCATAACGGGAAGGCGTGATCCTGCCTTTTACCAGCGAGTGCCCCGTTCGCACGACGCCGATCAGACGATCCCGGAACAAAGCTTGAACACGCAACTCCTGCGGAGTGGTCTTCTCAATCACCCCGGTTTCCAGATCGACAGTGCCGTCGCGTAGCGGCGCGCTATCTTTAGTCGCCTTCTGAAGGAAATGCAGCCGCACCCCAGGAGCTTCCTCCGCAACACGCGCAATGAGCTCCGGCCCGAAGTTTTCCACGAAGCCTTCGCTGGTTCGCACGGTGAACGTCCGGACGAGCCGTTTCAGATCGAGCTTCTCCGCAGGGCGGAGAACCGCTTGTCCCTCTTCCACGACATGACTGACCCGTTCACGAAGTTCGACCGCTCGCGGTGTGGGGACGAGACCGCGGCCGGCCCGCACCAGGAGTGGATCGCCGGTCGCCTCACGCAATCGCGCGAGCGCCCGGCTCATGGCCGACGGGCTCAGACGCAGCCGCCTGGCGGCGCGAGCCACACTGCCCTCCGCCAATAAAACATCCAGGGTGATCAGTAAATTGAGGTCGGGGGTGGACATGCGCCGACCATACCATAGCTTGACCGTGATATGGCGTCTCGCGCACGAATACAGTGCAGAGGATGCGCCTTCCGCCCTATCGTGTGGATGGGTATACTTCCGACAGTTCGATGACGACTCCGCCCGGACAACAAGCGGGTGCGACGTAACTCACAGAAAGGCCACTGACGATGGAACCACAATTTTGGCATGACAGGTGGGCAAAGAATGAAATCGGCTTTCACAAAAGTGAGGCCAACCCGCTGTTAGTGACGTATTTCAAGGAGCTCGCCCTGGCGAAAGGCAGCCGGGTTTTTGTGCCCTTGTGCGGGAAGACGCTGGACATTCCGTGGCTGCTGTCCGAAGGCTATCGCGTTGCCGGAGCCGAATTGAGCTCACTCGCCATCGAGCAATTGTTTGCAGAGCTCGGAGTGAGACCGACGATCACCAGAAACGGTGGAATAGATCACTACCATGCGCGCGACATCGACATTTTTGTCGGCGATATCTTCGAGGTGACGAAAACGATGGTGGGACCGGTCGATGCGATTTATGACCGGGCTGCGCTGGTCGCCCTTCCGGAGAACATGCGGAGTCGCTACACCGCGCACGTCACAGACATCACGGAACACGCGCCGCAGTTGCTCATTTGTTATGAATACGACCAACGCGCGGCGGAAGGCCCTCCGTTCTCAATCAGCCACGAGGAAGTCCGTCGACACTATGCCCATCGGTACCAGTTACGGCTCCTCACCAGTGAAGATGTGCCCGGTGGACTCAAGGGAAAATGTTCGGCAACCGAACATGTGTGGCTGCTTCGGAAGGACTGAGGACGATCATGCGATTCACGCCAAGACGAGATGTGGCACAAGCAGGAACGACGGATCTGACACCTTCGATTCGGTGGATACTCGCCGGCCTGTCGTTATCCATGTTGTTGTCCTCGATCGGGACGAGCATCGCCAATGTGAGCTTGCCGACGTTGGCACAGGCGTTCGATGCCTCGTTTCAACAGATCCAGTGGGTCGTCATCGCGTATCTGGTGACCATCACCACCATGATCGTCAGCGTGGGTCGGCTCGGCGACATGACCGGTCGCCGACGGCTCCTTCTGATCGGGATCTCTGTGTTCACCGTCACTTCTATTGTCTGCGGTGTGGCTCACACGCTCTGGCTGCTGATTGCCGCCCGCGCGGCGCAGGGTCTGGGAGCGGCCATCATGATGGCCCTCACCATGGCATTTGTCGGTGAGACGGTTCCCAAGTCACAGGTCGGCAGCGCCATGGGACTGCTTGGCACGATGTCTGCGATCGGCACCGCACTCGGCCCATCGCTCGGCGGCATGCTGATCTCCGAATTCAGTTGGCGGACAATCTTCCTGATCAACCTGCCGCTGGGTCTGCTGATTTTTCTTCTCGCGTATCGATTCCTACCCGTTGATCGTCCGCGACAGCAAGTTGATCGGCTCGGGTTCGACCATGCGGGTACGCTGCTGCTTGCGCTGACGCTTGCCGCTTATACGCTCGCCATGACAATGGGACGCGGCAGCTTCGGGCCGCGCAACCTGGCGCTGCTGGTGGCCGCCCTACTTGGAGCCGGCCTCTTTCTGTTTGCCGAGACAAGGGCTGCATCACCCCTGATCCGATTGACGATGTTCCGCAATCCTCTGCTGAGCGCAAGCCTTATCATGAGCGCACTCGTCTCGACGGTGATGATGGCGACGCTGGTGGTCGGGCCGTTTTATCTTTCGCGCACGCTCGGGCTCAACGCGGCGCTTATCGGACTGGTGTTGTCGGTGGGCCCTCTTTGCGCCGCGCTGACCGGTGTGCCGGCCGGTCGCCTTGCGGACCGCCTAGGCCCCCAACGCATGACCGTCCTTGGGCTTCTCGGAATTGCCGCCGGGGCCTTCCTCCTGTCCGTACTACCGGCGACGCTCGGGATCTACGGCTACACTGCCCCCCTCATTGTCATCACCGTCGGTTATGCACTGTTCCAGACTGCCAACAATACCGCCGTCATGACGGATACTCGTCCGGAGCAGCGGGGCGTCGTGTCCGGGCTGCTCAACCTCTCCCGCAATCTCGGGCTGATCACCGGGGCTTCCGTCATGGGGGCTGTGTTCGCAGCCGCGGCATCGACGATCGACCTCACAACGGCGCCTCCCGATGCCGTTGCCACCGGCATGCGGGTCACATTCGCAGTCGCGACGTTTCTGATCCTCCTCGCGCTCGCCATCGCCGTAGCAACGTACCGCCGTGATGTGTACGACTGGGTCGTCGCTCCGACAACAGAGTCATAGGCGGACAACCACCATCCCGTCCGCGCCACCTGCCATGTCTCGCTCCTCACGAGTGCCAACTATTCCCAGCCAGACCTGAAGGGCACCTCACCGGCTCGCGATAGACTCGACCGGCGATACCACGTAGAATAGCCCCGGTTCTTCTCGTCATCCCCGCGCAACACGGCATCAATTGGTCGGCTGCCGCTCAGCCCTAAGCAGAAGCGGCCACTGCCCCAAGGGAGCTCCATGCAAAAGACTCGCATCATCTGCACCATCGGCCCCGCCACAGAATCCTACGAGATGCTGCACAAGCTCTACGAGGCCGGGATGAGTATCGCCCGTCTCAACATGTCCCACGGCGACCACGAGTCTCACGCCAAAGTCATCCAGCACATCAAATCCCTCAACCGGAAGGTGAAGTTTCCCATTCCCATTCTCCTGGACACGCAAGGTCCGGAGATCCGCACCGGCGATCTCTCCAACGAGCTCGACCTGCGGCAGGGCGATATCGTCTCGGTTACCACACGCGGGCCGATGAACGTCGAGGAAAGCTCCATCCACATCAACTATGCCGACCTGCTGGAGGCGGTCAAGGTCGGAGACCGGATCACCGTGGACAACGGGCTGATCAACTTCGAGGTGCTGGAGAAGCACGAACGTCACATGCAGTGCCGCGTCCTGGACGGCGGACTTCTGAAGAGCAAGCGCCATGTAAATCTCCCCGGCGTCCGCGTCAATCTCCCGTCGATCACGCAAAAAGATATCAAGGATATCCTTTTCGGTTTGGAGCGGGATGTGGACTTCATCGCCCTGTCGTTCGTGCGCGAGGCCGGAGATATTCAGCAGCTCAAAACGTTGATGGGCGACAAGGTCGGGCGGGTGAAAATCGTCGCGAAGATCGAGGATCAGGAAGGGGTCCGGAACCTGGACTCCATCATCAAGGAGTCGGACGGCATTATGGTCGCGCGTGGAGATCTCGGCGTGGAAATCAACCTGGAGGACCTACCGAACGTCCAACGCACGATCGTGCGGCTCTGCGCGGAGTACGGCAAACGCGTGATCGTGGCGACCCATCTCCTGGAATCCATGATCCACAACCCGCATCCGACCCGGGCCGAAGTCACCGACGTCGCCAACGCGATCTATGAGGAAGCCGATGCCGTCATGCTGTCCGGCGAAACCACGGTGGGAAAGTATCCGGTGAAGTGTGTCGAGTTTCTCCGGAGGATTGCGCTGAAATCCGAAACGATCCCCGGCCTGCAGTTTGCGAAACACCTGCGCAACACGGAAAATAAGCAGCAACTGGCGGCGGCGGCGGTCCAACTCGCCGAGGGGGTCAAAGCCAAAGGCATCGTCGTGATCACCCGGCGAGGCATCATGGCCGATCTCGTCGCAAACTGCCGCCCGTTCGCCGTCAACATCTACGCCTTTACCAACATGAGCCAACCGCGACGGACCATGATGCTCAATCGTGGCGTCCTCCCCTTCAAGATCGATTTCAGTTCAGACCCCGAAAAAACATTACAAACGGCGTTTCGAATTCTGAAGGACCGCGAAGATTTTAAGGTTGGCGACAAGGTCGTCATCATCTCGGACGTCCTCGCCCAACAACGGGTCGACTCGATTCAGATTCGCGATGTTCCCCCGGACGACCTCATTCCGTCTGACACAACTTCAGCGACTCACTGACCGAGTTCCACATCCAGGATGTATGCGAAGGGCGCACGAGAGTCTTTTGCTACTGGACCGAGGCTGGAACAGTGGAAGGAACCGGTTCCGGCGCGTTTGGCCAGATGAATACTCCTCGACTTTTTAAACCCCTTGACGGAACTTCCTGACGCGAATACAGTGAGATGCGCGGAAAAGCTACAGCCTGCCTGGTGAAATCAAACCTCTTGCAAAACTCAACACACTTTCGTGTTCTTCCCGGCCTCCCCGGCTATGGGCCGCCGCCATTGCAGTTCAGCGCAACTGGTCAAGGAATTCATCGCGAAGGGTTTGTCGTGGAGTTCACCCCGCCGAATGCACCACCTTGGGTCGGAAACTTTCAACCCGGACTCAGCTCGTTCTGCGGGATCGTGAATGATGTCACAGCGCATGACATCATCGTGGTTTCAAGCGGTCAAGCATATGTCGTCTCGCTAGCCACTGGTGAACTCGTACGTTCATTTGGCGGATGCATTGAACTACTCTTTCCCATCCACGATCTTCAAGCCGTTCTGATGTCCAATGGCTTGTGGTTTGAACTTTGTCGCGGGGAACTGGAGCTATGGCGCACAAAGCGACTCTCCTGGGACGGCATCCGCAATGTGACCATGGTTGCGGGCGTGCTGCATGGTGAAGGCTGGAGATACGATGAGTCGTGGCATCCGTTTGAGATTGATCTCTCAACAGGAGCAACTAGAGGCGGGGCATACGATGAATCTGACTTTTAACGAGACATCCCTGCTGGAGAACGCGGAGTCCCGCTCCACTCCCTAATACAGAGCAATTCATGCGCACGCAGGCACACTACGACGAGGCCCTACCCACGCGGAACACGGTATCGCAACTCAGCGAAGCCGGGCCCGATCGCACGAACCGACTCAAGGATGAGGGAAGGCGACGTGATCCTGCGCGGCAGGAGCGGCTTGCCTGATCCGAGGGTGACCGAACCAACCTGCACGATCAGTTCGTCGAGGAGTCCGGCGTCATAGAACTGCCCGACCAGTTCGCCTCCCCCGACCAGCCACACGTTCCGGCCACGCGCCGCTTTCTTCATGTCAGCATGAACCGGGCGAACGTCCCCGCTTACAAATCGGATGTCTGTACCTTCCACGGGGGGAAGACGACGCCTTGAGAACACCCAGGTGGGCTGAGCATAGGGCCAGGCGACCGGTTCACGCCCCGTAACGTTGATGACGTGGCGCAGCATCCACTCATAGGTGGCAGACCCCATTGCCAAGGCGCCGACCGCCTTGATGAAGGACGGATACCCCGTCTCGTTGATATCGCCAAGGGGAAAGAGCCAGTCGAGAGAATCGTCGAGCGTCGCGATGAATCCATCGAGGCTTGAGGCCGTGTAGTACTGGGTGGTCATGGGCGATACATCTCCTTGCCGGCACTCACCTATTCAGCTTGTTCGGCAGCACGAGGCAGGCCGAAGAATTCGTCGGACGGCGCACCTTGCGATCGCACAATTCGCACGCTCACCCTTGTCGCCAGGATGACCCGCCGAATGCGCGGACGGCCAAATAGGCCACGTTGCGCTTCCAGTACGCGACCTTGCTCCGCGTCATCAATTCCAGAAAGAGGTCATCGGCCTCCTTCCGATCAAAGCGCTTGTCGGCGGGCATGACTTCGCCGTCAGGCAATGCCACGGTTCCGGCGGAGCCGTAAATCAAATCGTGCACGATAGGCGCAACCAGCGAGAGTTCAAATGACGCGATGAAGCCCCATAACAAACGTGGAATACTTGCCAAATCGGTCTTGAAGCCGCGCTTGGCCGTCACCATGAACCCATCCAATGCCACATACCGACAATCGTCGAGCAAGACCCATTCGGCGTTGTTGTATGTCACAGCCGGTTCGGGTAACTCCAGCGCCAGGCGTAGATTCGCCCCGGAGCCGACGGCTGGTTTCGACGCTGCCGCGTTTGTGAGATGAGATTGAATCTCGCGGGTGGAAATCTTCCGATTCCCTTCACCGATGTCGAAGCTGAACGATTTGGTGAGAGCGGCTACGAGACTCTCGTTCTCGGCCAACGCCGGAGCCTTGCCCGTCGCGGGCCCCTGCGGTGGAGTAGCACGCTCAACGACCTTGTCACGACTGACCGTGAGGGACATCGATCGGTCGCCGTCGCTCATGTTGATGGTGATCGTTTCCCCATTCTCGATTTGCTGGTCGATCCGGGCAAATTGCTCGATGAGTTGCGTGAGGTACGCATTCGTGTGCGTAAATTGCGCGTGGACGATGTCCGGCATAGAGTCTCTCCTTAAGATATCCTCAGCAGGCTGCCGGCGCGTTCCGACGCACTGCCGGCCCACACCGCCCCCGTTCACACGCTCGAAAGGCGGTCTGGCCTCGCTGCGCTGGTTAGCGGGGGAGCGGAAGGGTCAGCAGGATTCCCCCCATCACGTCATGCGGCTTGAAATCTTTCTTTGGACTGTTGGGGTGCGCGTTGTGGCAACTCACACAGGTCTGGGACAGGGCCTTGTCCGGGTAGAGAGCCTGGAAGACGGATCTGCCCCCCTCGGTCGTCACACCGGTATGGGGACGATCAGGATTGATCAGGATCTCGGTCAGACCGGCTCGCTCGAAGTCGGTGGCCGGACGATTCGTCTTATTGATCGCCCAATTGCTGATGAGCCGGAATCGAATGCCATTGCGTTGCTGCGCAACGAGCCGACCCGATTCGAGCAAGAACTGAGCAGGAAGGGGAAGCCTGGAGGTCTCTCTCCAGTTTTCTGCGGCAAAGACGATTCCCCGCAACTGCATCCGCTCCACAATGTCGGTGGTGTAGAACTCCCGATCGGCTTGGATCACGCTATGCACATAATCCGCGACCATATCGGCCGGCAAACAGGGGGCTGTCCCCGCCTCCTTGCTCGCGACACTCATCGTCCCCTGACTCAACAGAACGGTGGCCACGATGCCGACTACGAGACCGGTGAAAAATCCTGTACCCTTCATGCTGCACCCGTTTTTCTTGTCCGCGCGTGGTTGCCTCGCTCCCCGACCGCAGCCATACACCCGCCCGGCCAGAACTTGCGGGTCGCCTCCCGCAAAAGCATACGCCGACACAGTAGAGAAATCGAGATTGTGGACCGGTCTGTTCCTGAACCGGTACAATGCCGGTGGTGAGGTCGTCTGAACAATGTGATTTCAATTCGTGGAGAGAAGAATCAGCAGTCGCCTCAGCGGGAATGCAGCCAATGACAGGCAAATTTGATCCGGAATCTCATGAATGGGCCAGGCACGAGCACGTCGTTGTGTTCGATGGTGTGTGCAATTGGTGCCATGCCTGGGTGAGTTTATTGATCGATCACGATCCCCACGAGACGTTCAAGTTCGGCACCCTTCAATCCGACCAGGGGCAACAGATTCTGCATAGACGGCAGCTTCCGACCGAAGACTTTTCCACCTTCCTCCTGCTGGAGGAGGCCCGCGTCTACACCAAATCCACGGCCGCGCTGAGAATTGTGCGGCACCTCCCTGGCTTCTGGCCCCTCTTCTATCTCGGCATCCTGATTCCACGCCCCCTGCGTGATGCGCTGTACGATTATGTTGCGCGTCATCGGTACCGGTGGATGGGCAAAACCGATGCATGTCGGGTCCCCTCCCCGAACCATCGCAGACGCTTCGTATAGGCCTGCAGGCAGGGAGTTTCTCCGCACGCCATGTACGTTCGTGCCTTGAGCCATTCGCGGGAACGGCGTAGACTCTGCGTTGTAACGACCACGCCGGCATCGGAACCGTTCCCATTCTCATACCTGATGAAGAGGAAGAACCTATGAACCACTTGTTCACGGCATCCATATTTGTCGCGATCGCAATGGCGCTGTCCGGTCCATCACCGGCGATCGCACAAAACTTTCCTCCGTCGGTCACACAAAAAATTCACGCGGCTCGGAAGCAAGTCAAAACGATCGGCCTGGAGGAGTATCGGAAAGTCGTGGAGAATCCTGGCGAGGCATTCATTATAGACGTACGCGAGCCCCAGGAGTTTGCGGCCGGACATGTGCCGGGGGCGGTCAACATTGCCCGTGGGCTTGTCGAATTTCAGATCTGGAAACAGGTCGGGTTTCCAGCCAACCCGGACACGAACAGACCTGTCTACCTGCAATGCCAAAACGGCAACCGCGCGTCCCTCGCGGCCCAGTCACTTGCGGAGTTGGGGTTCACCAATACCACGGCCGTCGTGATGAGCTTCGATGAGTGGCAACAGGCCGGCCATCCCCTGGTGAAGTAAGCCGTTCCTTTTACGCACGATGAGCGCTTCGTGACACCACTCACAGATCCGCCGGCACATGCCGTCTTGCTTGGTTTCTTTAAACGGGAACTGCTTTCCTCTGACACCTAGCAACCGCGTTCGGATGCGTTGCTTCGATTGTGAACGGGCACTGCATACGTCCGGCGTCAGCAGCCGGTGAGTCGGTCGACTGATCCAATCAATGCGAAACGCGGCACGGTTCGGAGAGGCTCAGGACGACCCGATAGGCATCGGAATGATAGAAGTGAGGCAGCGTGAACGAGAGCTCATCATGTTCCACTGAGAGCGCACGATCGAGCGTGACGACAGGCGCTTCGAGGGGACCGGATCCTACATCTGGTATTTGCTCAGCGCAGAGATGCACCGTCCCGCTATGCTGCGAGGAAAACAGACGCCCGATATTCTTCAGCACGACTTGTGTGTCGCCAGGCGAATCGTCCTCGTATTTGCCCAACAAGAGTCGTAACGTGCCGGCGGTCTTATCCAGCGCGGCGAGGGCATGGAGCTTGGGACTATCCGTCATCGCGTACAGCCGGACACCCTCCATCTCCGCATAGGTCTTGTAGACGTGCCACCCCGGCCGTTTCTGCTTCCGATCGACATACAACAATCCGTCCAGCGTAGGGTTATCACAGGTATTTTCCACGTAGCTCCGGCTCATGTCCTGAGGATCAGGCCAACAGGAGCGCATCGCGCTGAGGATGTCCGCCCGCTCATAGGCGGCAATCACCCCCGCTGTATAACCGGCAATTGTCCAGGACTCCTGCCCCAGGATCTCGTTCACTGAAATCGGCCGCGCCAGACCGTGAGCCTTCAAGTAGTCGCGCAAATCATTCACGTACCTGATGGCATCCGATGGATCCGCATATTCATGATAGGCCACGACGTCGGGAAAGACCCCCTGCGAATCACTCCACTCCAGAAAGGGCTTGAGTAGCCGGTATCGACTCACGCTCGGCCCGACGATCTGCGCGCCGGGAATCCGCTGCTTGATGCGCTGATAGGCCAGCCGCCAGCCTTCTTTGAGTCGTTCGTTGTCATTGAGAGGAACCGCTGCAAGATCGGGTTCATTGTAAATATCCCAGATCACCGACAGTTGCCGTTGCAGCACTTGATCGATCACATGATCCACATGCACCAACCAGGGCTGATAGTTCCCGTCGAGACCGATCTGATTGATATCAAAAATCTGTAGGGCGCGATGCTCGAAGACCAGTCCGAGGGTCAGCTGAAACTCCGTCACCCCGGCCTGCTTGAGCCGGTCATAGTTGTTCAACACATATCCGGTGTTTCCGCGAAAACTGGTGGGCTTCAACGGAAGAATCAGCTCCATCGGTGGGTCTGTCGGTTCGATGCTGACCAGATACCCGTTGGCTCGATGGTTCATCGGGCCCTGCTCGACCCCCAGATCGACCCTGATGGAGCCGGCGAGACTCAGGGGCGCGCACAGGAGCATGAATCCGCATGTCAGCAGACCGATGATCGAGGCAAGTCCCACAGGGCTCCTCCTATGAAGCTTTTCAATCACAAAAAAACGAAGATGTTCGGTTGTACTGCCGGCCACGCGCGGGGGTCAAGATGGAGCGGGTAGAATCAGGCCGCGATACAGAGTTCGCGCCATCGTGTGAGCTGAGACTGAAACTGTTCGCGCACCAGGTACTGCTGATCCAGACCTGGGACTTCGATCGTGTTCTCACCTGGCAGGGCCTGTGCTTCAGCCATAGCATTCGCCACATGCACGGCGGTCACGGCGCAAAAGCCGGATCCCTTGTAGTCGTCAGGATGATGGTGATAGGCCACCGCTTCCACGATGCCGTCTCCCAGGCCCCAGATTCCAAGCAGATAGGCCCCGACATGAGCATGATCGGCCCCGAACACCTGCCGCTCGGCTTCCCAATCAGGCATCTGTTTCATCTGCATCAGATCCAGGACTCGCGCGTAGTCGTCGGGTTTGTTAGCCACCAGTACCAATACCCCGACGTCATGGAGCAAGGCGGCCGTAAAGGCTTCGTCCATCACCGCTTGACTCGAACCGGCCTCCTTCGCAATTCGTCGCGCGCAGGTGCCGGCGAGCATCGCATGCCGCCATAACTCATCCAACGAAAACGACGGGAGCTGCGCCTGGTCGAACTGCGCGAAAACCTGACTGGAGAGCACCAATGACTTGATCGTATCGAATCCGAGCAGCGCCACCGCCTGCTCCGGATCGGACACATGGGTGCGAAGGCCGAAGAACGCGGAATTCACCAGCTGCAGGATCTTCGTGACCATGCCGAGATCTTTGGCCACAATGCGGGAGGCCTTTTTCAACGAGGCCTGCGGAGCCTGCATCTCCTTCGTCAACTCCCGGTAGATCGACGGGAGACTCGGCAGCGTTTTGATTTCGTTCGCCAGGCTGCGAAGCGCTGGATTAGCCAGCACGTCCCGCAATGCCTCCGCCTTCTCAATGGTCGCTTTCAACGTGGCGACGTCGAACGGCTTCTGAAGAAATCGATGTGCGACCGACGCGGACCGCAGATAATTGGCAGGGCTCTGGTCGCCTGACAACACGATGCGGGTCGCCTGTGGACAGACCGTGCGCACCTCGCCGAGAAATTGAGCGCCGTCCATCCCCGGCATCGTCATATCCGACACCACCACGTCGCAGGGGGTCTCACGGATGGCGGCCAATGCGGCCGTGGCGGAAGGGTAGAACCCCATCGCCCATTCACCCTGCATCGGGGCCAAGGTCCGTTGTAGATGCTTCAAGATCTCGGGCGCATCGTCCACAAAAACCACACGTCGCATCAGCCTCTCCTCCCGGCAGGATCTTCCTCCTCTTCTCATCGGTCAGCGAGGTCAGAACCTTGAGTCGGTTCAGGGAAGCCCGGAAGGAAGACGGCGTGCGCGAATGTTTCGTCACAACTACCGGGTCAGAGGGAGGGGGACGGCAGGAGGATTAGTTGCGATCGAGATCCCAACTTACAATGTCGGCGTTTTTCCCTTCACCGCCCGGGACCCCGTCGGCCCCAAAGGAAATGATCTCAAACTCGCCGCCCTGTGTGGACGGAGTCGTGTACTTGTAGGGAGCGCCCCAAGGATCGACCGGCACTTTGGGAAGATATCCGCCGGCCTTCCAGTTTGGGGCAGCAGGACCTGACGCAGGTCGCTCGACCAGGGCCTTCAAGCCCTGCTCGGTTGTAGGAATATTGCCGTTGTCGAGCTTGTAGAGTTGAAGGGCACTGTCAATATTCGAAATTTGCGCCTTGGCCGCGGCTCGTTTGGCATCTTCGGTGCGCCCCATCACGCGAGGAATCAACAGCGTCGCCAGGATCGCGAGGATCACCACGACGATCATGACCTCGATGAAGGAAAATCCTCCGCAGGATCTCAGTCTATTGAGCTGAGTGCCCCAAGAATCGGTCACCGTCCCGGTACGACGAGAGCCTGAACTATTCAGATCGTGACGCCATCTCATATGCACGCTGCTCCTTCTGTCGAGAAACCTGGAGGACCCTGTAGCCGCACACACATGCCGAGCCGGAATTGTAACAGGAACTTCGCGCTCACTGTAGCTCAATTCAATGGGACCATTCCATCGCACATCCGTTCAGGGCCGCGCGATCTGAAACAGCATGACGCCGGGCTTCAGCTGCGCGCGGGGAAGCACGCTCTGATGCATCCGAAACGTCGGCAGCGATGCCACCGGCGTGATCGCCTGGACGTGCATCCCGGCGGCTCGACATCCGTCTGCTACCGTCGAAGGGCCGACGATAAACGCGACGGCGCCGGGCAGGAGTTGCCGGGCAAGTTGCTGCATCCGCGCAGCCACTGCATCCGGTTTGTCATAGTGGCTGAAGGGTGTCCACTCGTAGGCGAGATCGTACGTTCTGTTGTTCGGATCGCTGCTCTCATCGGCACGGGCGATCATGCGCACCAGGGAGAACCAGTCCAATCGTTGTGCGCGGGCCCACAGGTTCCATAACATCTGCGCCTGCCGCTGCGCGAACGCCGGGTGGTCGTAGAGCACGGTGCAGGCACGCGGGCGGTCGCTTCCAATACAGGTCGTTATTGCCGCGTCGAATCCGCTGATCAACTGATGACCTGCCCGCCCTACCTGCGCAGCCAGCGGGCGATCCTGCTCGATGAGGTCCTGCAGATAGTCCGCTACGAACGGCTGCGTCGGCAATTCACCGATCTCACGTTCATCGTCCGGATAGAGCAGCACCGCGCCAAACGCCTCGTCCGGCCTCACCACCGGCGCGGCCCCTCCGAATACAGCCGTCCAATCGATGCCAACCCGAGCAGCGCCGACCAGTGGCGGTCCGGTCACAATTCCCCAGCTGTGGCCCAACGGAAGCAGCCGGCGGGTACCTCGATCCACCAACAGGAGCTGCTCCTGCTCAACCGCCACTCCACGCTCGCAGGGCGCCGCGCCTCGCCGGTCGAACGGTTGATAGGAGAGTCCGGCCGGATCATCCCAGCAGGTGGCCTTCAAGATTCGTTGCCCGTGAATCGTCACACAGAGCTTCTGTGTCGCATCGACATGCCGTCTGGGCGTATCCGGCATCGGAAGCCAGGTCACCATGTGCGACCGGGGAGGATCCATGAACAGGGGAAAGGGATCGCCCCCGCCGGGGATCTGCGGGGAGAAAAAGTTGCTGAACAGCCGGTAGGCCGCCTCGGACGGATAAGTGGGGATGCCTCGATACCGCAGAGCCCGTGGCGCGGGTTTCGTCCGGTTCTGATCGTCATACAGCCCGCGAATCAATTCAAACAGCGCCGACCCGGTGCCGGGCAGCAGCGAGAGAAACAGCTCCACCACTGGAAGAAAGTCGATCTCCTCCCAATGCATGGCTCCCATACAGGCCATGAATTGCTTGGAATCGAACGTCCCGTCCGGCAGAAAGTAGATCGCGTCCTTCCGATGCCGGATCGTGGCGGCGCCTTTTTGACCGATGGTCACGTCCTGATCAGTATAAAAGAACCGGACTTCCTCCAGCGGAACCCGCATCGCTTGCGCCGCCATGCCACGAAGATCGTCCGCCCTCAGTCGTTGCCACCCCGGCTTGCGCGACAAGTCCAGGGTCATGGTATTCACCAGGCCACTGGGAGTCAGCCCGACCCACGCGCCCCAGTCAAGATGCACCCTTGCCCGCAGAAGGCGGAGCGCACCATCGACGGGCCCCCATTCACATTCATGCAAGGGATGACCGTCCGGATCGGTGGCACAAATACGGCGGCCATGGCTTCCATAGACGACGAGATGGCCGGTCGGTTGTTGAGAAACGGATCCCGCCACAGCCGTCAGGTGTGGCAGGTCCGTGAGATTGGAGGGAAAGGTGAGCGTGCCGGGACGCCTGAGAATCTCGTGTACCAAGGAATCAGGCGGCATTTACTCGCGGATTTGACCGCTCCCGAGCACCACAAATTTTGAACAGGTCAATTCTTCAAGCCCCATCGGGCCTCGGGCGTGGAGCCGCGACGTGCTGATGCCGATTTCCGCCCCTAGGCCGAATTGGTAGCCGTCGTTCAGCCTGGTCGAGGCATTCACGAGTACCGCGCCGGCATCGACCTCGCGCAGAAACCGCATCGCGCGGGCATAGTCCTTGGTCACAATCGCCTCGGTATGC
This sequence comes from Nitrospira sp., assembly GCA_024998565.1. Lineage (NCBI taxonomy): Bacteria > Pseudomonadati > Nitrospirota > Nitrospiria > Nitrospirales > Nitrospiraceae > Nitrospira > Nitrospira sp. The sequence continues at coordinate 432,588 of JACOEM010000002.1, read as the reverse complement.
TGGGATCCGTAGGTGGCGATGTGCTCCAAGGCTTCGTCCATGGTCTTGACCACTTTGATCGCGAGGATCAGATCCAGAAATTCGCGGCCGAAATCGTCGTCAGCGGCCGGCGTCACCTCTGGACACAACTGGCAGGTCTTCGCACAACCACGGACGTCCACCTTCGCCGCTGTGAGTTTCTCCACCAGAAGCGGCAGCCAGGTGCGCGCGATACTGTGGTGGACCAACAGGGTCTCCATGGCGTTGCACGTCGAAGGGCGCTGCACTTTTGCATTCAAACAGATCCGCTCGGCCACCTCGGGATCGGCATCCACATCGACATAAGTGTGGCAGACTCCCTTGTCGTGTTTGAGCACCGGGATCGTCGCATGTTCGGCGATCGTCTTCATCAGCGATTCCCCGCCTCTCGGAATGATGAGATCGATATACCGGTCCTGCTTGAGCAACAGTTGGACAACTTCACGCTCCGCACGATCAACGAATGTAATCGCGCCCGCCGGCACGCCAGCCTTCTCCGCCGATTCGCTCAACACCTTGGCAATGGCCACGTTCGAATGCAGGGCTTCGGATCCGCCTCGCAGAATACAGACGTTTCCGGACTTGAGACACAGGGCGGCCGAATCCGCGGTCACATTCGGACGCGCTTCATAAATGATCCCGATGACCCCGATCGGCACACGCATGCGGCCCACTTGCATCCCGTTCGGCCGCGTCCACATCTTCGGCGTATCTCCGAGCGGATCCGGCAATCGCGCAATGTCACGAATCCCTGCCGCCATCTCCCGGATACGTTCCGCCGTCAGCCGCAAACGGTCCCCCAAGGCTTTTCGCTCCGGCGTGGCCTCGAATTGCTCGAGATCCTTCTCGTTCTCGGCCAACAGCTCCGCCTCATGTTCTTCAAGTCCGTCGGCCATGTCCTCCAAGGCCTGATTCTTGACCGCCGTGGGAAGACTGGAGAGCCGGCCTGCCGCTCCCTTGGCCTTTTTGACCAGTGTCGCGACATACTCTTCAGGAGTGAGCACTTCAACGGGAGCTTCCAGCTCCGGAACCGGGGATTCGGTGAGATCTTGTTCCATGTCGTGAATTCCTGCTGCTGGCCGCAGCGGAGGCCCGATGCCTCAGCGTATCGGCCGATCAAGATGGTGAACGAAGGCGCGACGATCTATGGCAGGACAGGATACTGTGGGGTTCGGAGTCGGGTCAAGGGTTGCGAGCAGGACCAGGCGGCGGGGCGCCAGGAGCAGCCCCTTGCGGCCCTGATTGCATCGGCATTGTGCCGGGAGCCAGGCCCATCATCGGCGGCATCAACATGGACATGGATGAGGGATTGGGATGTTGAAACATCCAGTCGTTATACGTTTTCCGGCCTTCGAAGTGACGGACTGCGAGGGGAAAATCGCGCTCCTTGATCGGTTTCACTTTGCTCTTGCTCCGGACCCCCATGATACCGCCGGTCGGCGCGCGCATATACTCCCAATCCCCGCCGCTCATCGGGTCCTGATAGACCCTCCGCAGATACGGCTTGGGGGTCCGCGTCAACTCCGCCAGCGACTGAGGATAGATTTCGGTGGGCAGGATGCGCCCGATTTTCATGGTATTTGAATAAAGGGCAATGGCGTTTTGAATTTCGATGCCCTTGGCCATGAGATCGGCTTCTTTCTCGCGCTGAACCATGACGGTCCATTGGCGGGCAGCGGCGGATACGGAGATTCCGATCAACACGATCGAAAACATCAAGGCAAGATAGGTAATCCCGTCACTATTTCTGAGATGACGACGCACCCCCATCACCCGCCTAATTCGGTTGCCCCTCAGCCCCTGGCGCATCCGTGACCGGAATCACCTGCGTGATTTTTGAAGCCACATCCTGGAGCGTAATCTCACTCATCGAGACCGCCTTCACCAACACCTCACCGGCGATCACTTCGCCGACCTGCACCACATGCATCTCATCATTCTTCACGACCACGGCCATGTTCTTTTTTTTCTGCGAGCCCCCTCCCACCGCCATAAACCCCACATACCGGAATTGGTTCAATTCCGTCGCAATTCGCAGCCGTTCAATTTCTTCCGGTGTCGGACCCTTGGGCTCTTCGACCGTCGGCTCCTCCTCGTTCTGTGGTGCTTCCACCACCGGTTCTTCCGCAGGCGACGGAGGCTTGGCAGGACCGCGCCCACGACCGCGACGAGGGGTAGGAGGCGGCGCCACGACCGGCTCTGGCGGCAGGAGACTGGCAAAGATATTGCGCGGAGTCGAAAACGTGGCTTCCCGCTGCCCTTTAATGGCGGCCAGCCGTTCAAGATGCACTTGCAGATTGCCGCCGGCAGCGACGGCCGCAGCCGGCGCCTTGCCCACCGCCCGCTGTCCGCTGACATGCGTCAGGGGGACTCGCTCCTGTTCGCTGGAATGGCCGAATTGCCAGACGAGCAACCCGATCCAGAGAACCACGAGGGTCATCAGCAACAACCCTTGATTTTTGCTGACTCGATTCATATGAGTTACGGAGTCGGGGATTGCAAATGTTCCCCGCGCAGATAGGTCGAAATTCGGATATTGAAGGTCAATTGCTGGTCTTGTACGTTCCCCGATCGAATCAAGTTGAGGTCTTCAATGAACAACAGTTCTTCGGCCGATTCCAGATTGTGCAGAAAGCGGCGCAAATCCTCATATCGACCGGTCACCGTCCCCTGCAGGACGGCTTTCGTCGCGTCGGGGACGGCGGTCTTTTCCGTCTTGTAGGAGAGAGCCGGCAACGTCACCTGGTCCCGCTTCGCCTCTTCGGTGACACCCAGCGCCAGCGGCGCGAAATCGCGGAACAACGGTAACACGGCCCATACCCGTTGCAGATCCGCCTTCGCCTTCTTGGCTTCCTTATGCCGACTCAACTGTTGGCGGGCTTTAAGCCAGTCGGCCTCAAGCCGCACCTGCTCCTGCTCTGCCGCCCCCAAGACCAGGGCATGAATGCCGTAACTCAGGACACACAGCCCCGCCACAAACGCCACCCATGGAAGAATGGGCGCATAGGGTTGCCGCCAGGTCAATTGCAGCCGATCGAGTCCTGGAAACATCATGGGTTGCGATTCCGATAGCGTAACGAGAGGTCGAACTCGACCAATCCATTTCCCATCACCCGGTGCTGCCCGAGGACCGGTTCCTTGAACTGAGGATGATCCTGAAACGTGACCGTCAAGGTCGTCACGTCTTCCAGCGCCCGGGCGGAGCCGGTGAGCATGATCGTGGCATTAGCAGGATCAAGCCGGATGCTGTTGACGGCGATGCGTTGGGGAATCGCCCGCTCCAACTCCGTCAGAAACCGGGTCCAGGAAAAACTCCGCTTCTCGATCAGGTGATTGGCAAACTCAATCTCCTTGGGCAGGACCTGCAAGGCGGCCTCAGACAGATCCAAGCCTTCCTGTTGCGCCTCTTTCAATAGGTCCCGATCCCGGTCCTGCACCTGGCTCAGAGCTGACTCCATGGATTGGACATCCTGCCAGACCAACCAGGCCTGCGAAATATCCCACAGCATCGCCAGGCCGATCACCCCGGCCAACAGCATGATCACCAACCGGGCCGGAGCCAGGTACCAGCGATACCGGCTGCTCAGATTGATCGCGAACGCGCCGCTGCGTGCCGAGGGTTGTCCGATACGCAAGGCGACATCACGAATCGCTGAGACGAAGTTATCCAACGACATGGTTTATACGACCCCTGCAATCGCCGGTAATGCGGCACTCGTCCGCGCCCCCGAGATGGTGCCCCCGCCGTACTGCTGCACGCGGTCCCATTCCAGTTCCTGCACCGGCACGCCCAATCCCTTCTCCAACTGCTGCCGCAACCCGGCGCCCATGGCTTCATCGGCGATCAGCACCGCATGGCTGATGGCTAACTCCGGCGTCTGCTGCTGACAGGCATAGATGGAGTCCGCGCACTCTTGTACGATACGATTAAGCGCCACCTGCTCGGAACCCGATGCCAAGACGCCCCCCGATCCGATCCCGCCCTGGAGTTTCGACCGGAGAAAGACCAACGTTCCGTTGTGAAAAATCAACGCCGTGACGCCTCCGTCCGTGGCATTCACCCATAAAAAGTCAGCGGTCGAGCGAGCCGCACGCCCCGTCCCGTGAGCCCACAAGTTATAGAGCCGCAAACTTGCGACATCGACTTCCTGGGGAATCAACCCTGCGGCTTCGCAGACCGCTTCATACTGAGTCAGCACCGCTTCCTGCACCACAACCGCCAGCACAGTACAGGGCCCATCACCGGATCCGCCGGGATCGGACAATACCTGTGAAAACACTTTGGCGCCGCTGAGGGACAACAGCTGCTCCTGCCCTAATCGCCACCGCACCAACGCATCGCGCTCATCGGAGCTCCAGGGAAGGTCTTGCAATCGTAACACCGCCAGTCGTACGGCCAGATCCGGCAGAATGATGGTCGCGGCGCGCGGGACACCCGGAGTGGAAGAACGACCGGGGGCCTGAGTGGTTGCCGACCCGGCAATCGCCCGGATATGTGTCTCCAGTTCGTGTGGAGAGAGGATGTTTTGTTCCAACGGAGACAAGCGAATGAGCCCCTCGGGCAACGCGGACACCACGCACTGATAGCGCGGCCTCCCGCGCCAGTTCCGATGCACCTCCGCCCACGCCAGATCGCGCGCGCCGATTTTCAGGCAGTACTGCGGCCGGCTGGTGATCCAATCCCACATCGGTTATCGCTCTTCGCTGAACGTCACGCGGTTGATCTCGCGCAGTGTCGTCTCGCCGGCCAGCACTTTCTTCACGGCGGATTGCCGCAATGTGATCATGCCGTCCGTGACCGCGCGGTACCGGATCTCGGAGAGTGCGCGATCGGCCAGAATCATTTCCTTGATCTCGTCCGTCAGGTCGAGGAATTCAGTAATACACTTGCGGCCCCGATAGCCGGTGTCGTGGCATTCCGAACACCCTTTCCCCTCATAGAACGGCGCGCTCTTGAACTCATCGTAGTCGATTCCGGATTCCTCAGCGAGTGCCTGGTCAAGCACGACCTGATGCCGGCAGTCGGGACAGATCACCCGAATCAGCCGTTGCGCCAGGACGCAGGTCAACGCCGCCAGAAAGTTGTAGGAATCGATGCCCATCGACGCGAAACGTCCGATCACATCGAACACATTATTGGCGTGCACCGTCGTCAACACCAAGTGACCGGTCAAGGCCGATTGAATGGCGATCTGCGCCGTTTCCGCATCACGAATTTCACCGACCATGATCTTGTCCGGATCGTGTCGCAGAATCGACCGCAACCCTCGGGCGAACGTCAGGCCCTTCTTCTCGTTCACCGGGATTTGCACGACCCCCGGCAACTGATACTCCACCGGATCTTCGATGGTGATCAGTTTATCTTCCTGAATATTCATTTCGCTGATCGCGGCGTAGAGCGTCGTGGTCTTTCCGCTTCCGGTCGGACCGGTCACGAGCACCATCCCGTAGGGTCTCGTAATGGCGCGACGGAACCGCTTGAGGTCCTCCGGGTTGAAGCCCAGACGATCCAGTCTCAGGGTAGACACGCCCGTGGTAATCGCCTCGCGGTCCAGAATTCGGATGACGACGGATTCCCCGAACACGCTCGGCAAAATCGACACCCGGAAATCAACCGTCTTCCGGTCGAGCCGCATGCGAAAACTGCCGTCCTGCGGCACCCGCCGTTCGGCGATATCGAGGTCGGACATGACCTTGAGGCGGGACACCAACGGGGGATGCAGCTTCACATCGAGCGGATCCATCGCCGAGACCAGAATACCGTCCACGCGAAACTTCACCGTGGTGGCCCGATCCGTCGCCTCAATGTGAATGTCGCTGGCCCGGCGCTGCATGGCGCTCAACATGATCGTGTCGAGGAGTTTGACCACCGGGCTCTGGTCTTCACCGAAGTGATCGACGGTCAGGACTTCTTCGCCCCGCTCGTCTTCCTTCACCAGGACCGATCGGTATTCCGCCTCCAATTCACGCAGCGCCTGACTCGAGCCTTCGCTCCGTTCCAGCGCCGATTGGATGGCGCTTCGCGAGCTCACCACATAGTGGAGCGGACGATTGAGCAGAATCTCCAATTCATCCAGCGCCAGCAGGTTCTGCGGGTCGGAAATCGCAATCGTCAACGCGCCGGCCTCGTCCTTCACCGGCACGAAAGGATGTCGCCGCATCAACTTGACGGAAATCGTGTGATAAAACTCGGAGTCCACGCGGAACCCGGTGAGCGGGTCATAGGGTAATCCATACTGGGCTGCCAATGCCTGCGCCAATTGCGCCTCGGAAATGGTCCCCTCTTCGACGAGCGTCTGCCCGAAGGCGGTGGTGCTGCCTCCCAAACGGGCAACGACCTGGTCCACGGTCCGTCTCGGCAAAATGCCCTCGCGCACCATCACATCGGCGAGCGACGGGCGAGTGAGATGGCGTTGCATCAGCATATTCAGTCCCTCCGACTTCGGCACGGGTCACGACGCGTCGGGCACAGGGTCCCGCCGTATCGTCGGATTATTGAATCGTCCCGGCCATCTGGAAAATCGGCAAATACATAATGATGACGATGCCCCCGACCAGGAGCCCCATCACCAGCAACAACACCGGCTCAATCCAGGTGGTCAACTGACTGAGCCGTACATCGAGGTCCCCTTCATAAAACTCGGCCACATCCCGCAGCATCGGTTCCAGCGAGCCGGTTTCTTCACCGACCGACAACATTTCAATCGCGAGCTTGGGCAGGATCTGCGGCCGCTCAATGGCCGCCGCCAGCGTGCTGCCTTCGCGGATTTCGTTCACCGCCGACACCAACCCGCGCGACACGAAGCGGTTCGAGACCGCACCACGCGCAATTTCAAGCGCTTCCACTAGGGGCGTGCCGCCGGCTAACACCGTGGCCAGCGTGCGGGTCAATTGGATGGTGTGGTGCTCGACAAGAATCATCCCGAGTAGCGGCAATTTCAACAGGTTCCTATCCACGGAGAATCGACCGGCGGAGGTTTGATACCACGCCCGTCCCATCACCACCGCCACAACCGCCACGATCGCCACCGGAATCAACTGCGCCTCACCCATCTGGATCACCGAGATGAGCATGCGGGTTGCCGTCGGCAAATTAGCGGACGATTCACCATACACCGAGATGAATGTCGGCATCACGTAACTCAGCAGAAACCCCACCACCGCAACGCCGACAACGACGAGAAAGGCCGGATAGGCCAACGCCTTGGTGACTTTCTGGCGAAGGCCGATCATCAGCTTCAGATACGCAATGTAGCGTTGCAACACCTCCGCCAGATTCCCGGACTGCTCACCGGCACGAATGGTGGCGAGGTACAGATCCGAGAAATAGGTGGAATGCTTGCCCAAGGCTTCGGAGGCCGACGCCCCGCCGCGAATATCCTGACGGACGGCTTTGAGCGCTTCTCGAAACGGGGCTCGTTGGGTGCGATCGATGAGTAGATCCCAGACCCGTAAGACCGGTAGCCCCGCTTTGATCAGGGCCAACAACTCCTGATTGAACACGAGGAAATCTTGAAGGGGAAGCTTTCCCCAACGGCCTGCCGCCAGACCCGGCACACCGAACCCCGCTCCTCGCCTGGAGAGCCGGAATACCAGCAAGCCGTCCGACTCAAGCTTGGCTCGAACCAGGTGCTCATCTTCGCCTTCGATGTGTCCCTCGAAGGTCGTGCCGTCCGCGCGAGCCGCTCTGTATGCGAATACCGCCATGAGTTCATTCGGGTGGACACATCACGCGCTGCCCCGGTCTCTATCGAACGAGGGTTTTCAGCGAGACCGGCTGCATAGCCGCCTGCTGCAGCCGAGGCTCCGGCAAACGGAGCGTCCGTCCAACAACAATGAGATTCGTCGGCAAACCATTCAGTGATTTCAGCGCTTCCAGGCTGACTTTATGCCGGCGCGCAAGCCGCCACAACGTATCCCCACCCTGCACGACAATCGTCCTGACCGGCTCCGCGGCGATCGGGGTCGACATCGCAATCGGCGAAGCCTGAGGAACGTCTGAGACCGGTGCAGCCTCGCCATCGGCAGGTGAGGATTGTGGGGCCGCCTCCTCTCCATTCTCAATCGGCTTCACGGCCGACTGTTCCTGTGTCTCCGTTGGGGCAGACACCGCTCCATCCTGGCTGGATGAAGCACGCTTCCGTTGAAGGCGAACCCCGATCGGTGACTGCTGGGGCCGGCTGTGCAACGGAGCAACCGTCTGCGCCACCCGCTCCCGTTCTGTGTGAGCCGAAGTCAACTCCTCACGCTGCAATTCGATGACTTGGCGGGCATCCGCCAATCGTCGTTCGGTCTCCCGCAACATGCCCTGCAGTTGCGCCCGCGCCACTTGGGCATCCGCCAATTCCTTCCGCTGCTCCTCAAGCTCCGTGCGCAATTCGGCCGCCGTGCGCTGCGCTTCACGCACCGCCGTCTTGAGGGAGTCCGCCGCAACCTGAAGATCGGTGGGGGTCGATTCCGGACTTGGCGTGACCCGCGCGCACCCTCCCCAGAACAACAGACTCATCGTCGCCACTATCGAGCACCCGAATCGTAAGCCCACGACCGTCCGCCAAACAGGACCCGCTTGTTGGATCATGGTATTCATTGCCTTACCATTGGTTGTAGGGAACTCCGTTGGTGCCGACCAGATCGGACCCGGAAAACACATCGACCATACCGCCTTCCCCTTCGTCGACCATTTCCTGCCAGGTCGTCGTCGAGCCGGTCAACGGATCGGTCGGCACCCGCCGAAGATAGCCGGCCGACACCAACGCCTCGATGGTCTCGGGGTACTTCCCTTTATCGGCACGGTGCTGGTCGATCACATCGCGCAGCGAAAATAAATCCTGGCGCAGCGCCCCTTCTTTCGCCTTAATAATCGCCGCATGGTAGGACGGCACGGCCAACGTGGCCAAAATTCCGACGATCGTCACCACAATCATCAACTCGATAATCGTAAACCCATGCGGTGACGAGAACGGCCATGAGCGCTTACCAGTCGCGGTATTTCGTGCCATCCAGTGCCAGCTCTTGACTATTAGTCGTAACATCGTACACATCTTCTCCGCACCAGTCCTTCACACTGGCGGGATCTCGGTAACAACGCAGGCGCCAATCGGCGGCTCCGGTCACGGGATCCAAGGGAATCGATCGCAGGTATCGCTTGATCGTCGTCCCGCGCACCGTTGCCTGCTCCCCCGTCAGCTTGACTCCCAACAATACATCCAAGGATTTCGGGTAGCCATAGGGCCCGGTGACGTCTTTGCAGCTCAACTTGTTCTTAACGCATGCCGGCCCCGTCAGGGTGTCTCCGTCACGCGACCATTCCAGGTGAAACGTATCGATCGCGGCCCGGATCACCCTCAAGTTCTGCCGCAGTTCGATCTCTTTCGTCCGCTTGGTCGAAACCTTGGTGAACGGCAGGGCGACTGTGGCGAGGATGGTGAGAATGGTCAGGGTGACGAGCAGTTCGAGCAACGTGACGCCGGACTGTTTCACCGCACTCTCACCACTCCCACGGCTTCACCGGTTCCCTCGGGACTGTCGAGATCGTCATGCTTGGCCATCTGCAGGCGCAGGGACGACACTCCCGGAGATTTGGCGAGAAACGTCAATCGCAACAGGCGACCCTCATCTTTTGTGGCGCTTGCGGACCGATGCAGGCGCAATTCGATCAGGCCCTCGGTAGAGGATGGCGTCGCCGTTACCGCGGCTTTACCGGCTTCGGTCCCCAACACCTCGCCGAGGGTGGCATCCCGAAACTCGAGAATCTTCGGATCGAATTCCAGCGTAAAGGTCTCGGTATCCAACCCGCGGGCCTGTGTCGCCAACACGTCCACCCGTAATTCCTTATTCATTTGAGCCGTGACGTCTGCAGGCTGGATCGCCAGCTGAAGTTCGAGAGGAACAAGGTCGGCGCTCGCCGCCGCCCCCTTGGATTGTTTCAAGGCGCCTTTTTCTGCGAGCTTGCCGGAACCGCTCAACGTGGACATTCGTGCCGAAATCTTTTTTGGCTGCATGGCGAACAAGGGCGACGTGGAGTAAACGGATTCCGTTCCGGACCAGAAGGCCTGCCCCTGCGGACCCGGAAGCCGCAACGAATTCACGATATGCGGGGTAATCGTCAGAATCACTTCCGTCGTCACCCGTTGGGTCTTGAACGAACTCAACAGATTGCCCAGGAAAGGGATGTCACCGAGCCAGGGAATCGTCACCTTGGTCCGACGATCTTCTTCCTGCAGCAGGCCTCCCAGGACAATGGTTTCGCCGTCGCGCACATTCAACATCGTCTCGGCGGACCGGTTGCCGAACTTGAATTGCGTGATCGGGGGAGATTGTTGCAACAAGACGACATCACCCAGGCGAATTACCTCGATCTTCATTTTCAACGAGAGTTCATTCGCCAGGTGGATGTTCGGCTCAACCGTCAGTTTGACGCCGGTGTCGCGAAACTCGATCGATGTGACGGTTGAAGTCGTCGGAACGGCGCCGGTTGCGGCCTGCCCGGGCAACACGTTCGTGGTGGAGAGCAGGATCGGTTGCTTGTCACCGATATTGACCTCGGCCTTCTTGTTGTTGAGCACGCGCACTTTCGGCGCTGCCAGAGTCTTGGCGTCGGTGACCTGCTTGAAGAAATCCAATTGCACATTGGTGGGAAGCTTGAACAAATAGCTGTCCTGTCCCAGGCTGGCCAGGTTCCGATACGTGAACTGCTGCGCGATATCCCCGGCAATCGCTCCCGTAAATCCGGGCGGGACCAGAGCAGCGCCGATTTGTTTGGGATACGACAATCCATAGGTCTGATCGACGGTTCGATTTACTTCCAGCACTTCCACATCGAAGAGGACCTCTGAATCTTCACGATCGTTCGCCTGGATAATTTTCTCCGCCAATTCCACCTTTTCCGGCTGGTCCCGAACGACAATGGTATTCAGCGCTTCATTGCCATGAATGTGCTTCACATCCAGCATGGACTTCAGCAGCGCCACCATGTCCTTCGCCTTCGCGGATGACAGGTAGAATGTCCGGATCATCAGATCCTGATACTGTTCCTGCTTCTGTTTGGTGTTGGGGCTGATGATATAGAGCGTGGGACCGGCCTTCTGGGCAAACAGACTGTTGCTGTTCAACACCAGCGACAAGGCCTCATCGAAGGGCTTATCCTCCAACGAGATGGTGACGGGATCGTTACGCACATCCTTGTCGAACACAAAATTGACATGCGCCGCCTTCCCTAATGCCTCCACCACTTCCTTCAGCCCGGCATTGCGGAATTGCAGCGTCACCGGCTGCTTCTGCCGGTCATCGCGATCCACGGCATGCTGTTCTGCCGACAGCCTGGCCACGCCCTCCAGCGCTTCTTTATATGTGGGATCGAGTTCCACGGCCCGCATATAGACCGCCATGGCCTCGCTCGCCCGACCCAATTGCGCCAGACGCTCTGCCTCGCGATACCGCTCACGCGCTTCCTTGAGTCGCAAGGCTTCGGTCAATCCGGCCTCGTGTTCCTTACTTGTCGGCTCGATCGCCAGAGCGCGTTTGAATTCTTCGGCGGCCTGATCGAACTGGTGATCCTTCAGCAGCTGCCGGCCTCGCTCATCGTGCGCCGCAGCTGCACGCTCCCGGGCTATCGAGTATTTGTTTTGTAGTGACGGTTCGAACGGATCATCCTTGAGCGCCTGTCGATAGGCGACACTGGCCTCTTCCCAGTTTCCAGCCGCGAGATGCTGATCGCCGCGTTTGACGTCAGGAGAGACAAACGTGCCACAGCCGGTGATCAGGAGACCACACATAACCACCGCCGTCGAGATCAGAACCCGACAGCACCAATGGTCTTTCGTTTCGACGTGTGTCGTGCGGAAGGATGAACGCATAGATCGGATGAACAAGATGGTAACCTCTTTGGTATATCAAACTGACACAGACGCGACAATCAGTTTCTCGCTTTGGACGGCAAGTGCCATGCCATCGTCTCGCACCTCTTTCGGCAGATCTGTGACGAGGCATTAGTCGGTCAGCACTATGGAGTCAGCTGGAGGGCCCCTGAGGCCGGACGATCTGTCCGGCCTCAGGGAGAGAGAAGGATCACCAATGGGATTTCGGCAGACACTCTGGAGCGCGGTTGAGGAGTCTCCGTCTGATGATATCGACGCAGCCTAGAGCCTCCAATACTTGACCGACCCAGGCAAACTGTCCGGGTTCAACACACTCTTTACGTCGACCACCACATTGTTCCGCTGCTTGCGCAACGGCTTCAGTAGTTCTGAGACGCTCATCTGCATGTACTCCCGATGGGCGACAGCCAACACAATTCCGTCCAGTTGTTTGAGCTGATCCCACGGCGAAAGGCGCAGGCCATACTCCCCCACCGCCTCTTCCGGTTCCGCGAGCGGATCGTGCACCACGACCTGAATGCCATACTCCTTCAGTTCGTTCACAATATCCGGCACCCGGCTGTTCCGCAAATCAGGAACATTTTCCTTGAAGGTCAGCCCCAGGACGCCGACGCGTAAGTCGCTGACGGGTCGTTCCACCTGACTCAACAGCTTCACGGTCTGCTCGGCCACATACTTGCCCATACTATTGTTGATGCGCCGACCGGCTAGAATCACCTCCGGGTGATAGCCGACGGATTCGGCCTTAGCGGTCAGATAGTAGGGATCGACTCCGATGCAATGGCCCCCGACCAGGCCTGGGCTGAATTTGAGGAAGTTCCACTTCGTTCCCGCCGCCTCCAGAACGGATCTGGTATCGATTCCCAAGCGATGGAAAATCAGCGACAACTCGTTCATCAGCGCGATATTCAGATCTCGTTGGGTGTTTTCGATCACCTTCGCCGCTTCGGCCACCTTGATGCTGGACGCCCGATGGATTCCGGCCTTCACCACCATGGCATATGTCTGCGCGACAATCTCCAAGGACTCCTCATCCTGGGCAGAGACGACCTTGATGATTCGTTCCAGCGTATGTTCCTTGTCTCCCGGATTGATGCGCTCGGGCGAATATCCGATTTTGAAATCAATGCCGCTCTTCATTCCGGATGCTTTTTCAAGTATCGGGAGGCAGTCTTCCTCTGTCGCACCAGGGTACACCGTTGACTCATACACGACGATGGCCCCCGGAGAGAGATTGGACCCAATCAGTTCAGACGCCTTTTTCAAGGCCGTCAAATCAGGCTGAAGCGCCTCGTTAATGGGGGTAGGCACCGCCACGATGATAAAATCGGCGGTTTTGAGATCACTGGGCTCGGAGGTATACCGGACGCGACTGGCCTTTAAATCTTTGGATGACACCTCTCCGGTCCGATCAATTCCTTTGCGCAGCTCATCGACCTTCGCCTTATTGATATCGAACCCAATGACCGGAGCAGACTTCCCGAACGCCACCGCGATCGGCAATCCCACATACCCCAACCCCACGACTGCAATCTGCCGCTGCATCTTCTTCGCCATGTCACTCCCCTCGTCAGTCATCGCCGCCACGTCACCGATGTCGTAAAAAAGAATGGCAGAATATCTCCCATCCGTCAACGATTTCCCATAAGCGCCGGGGTGCGCGGAAGGCAAACACCTCACACAACATCTCTGGCCGGAAATTCATCAACTGCTGTTCGAATGGGCAGGCTCAACCATTTCCTCGTTGTCTGACCGATGGACGGTTTCGCCACCTTGCCAGCAGAATTGCGTCATCTGGTTGCCTGCACGAGCACGATTTTGACCGGTACTGACCTCTTCCCCCCACAGCATTCATGCCTAGGAAGGATAAGAGGCCAATGAGTCGCCCTAACCGAGCCCCCATGAATTGTGAAAGCATTTGCAAGGTTATGTGAGCTATTGCTATGGTAGGAGCCCTAAAGGCTGGGGCAGGCACTAATCTTGCTCAAACAAATGGACTAATAGACTCAGGATACTCGTAGGACAGGAAGTCGATTCAGTCAGGACCTCCACACTCGCCTCACGAGAGACGCACAGCCGAACGGATGGAGTCACATGACCACAAGACCATTTCATACACTGTACACCACCAACAAGAGGGCAAACATGGATGGTAATTCGACGTCTCAGGCCTCTAAGAGGTTGGCTACATTTGTGGCCGTGCTGACTCTCTGTGCGGGATTAGTCGGGGCTCAGCAGAGTCATGCTGCAGGGGTCTGGACCAACGAACCGGCGGGGGCATCAGTCGTGATGGACTGTCCCTTCAACAGCGTGGGCGGATGCGGCATTTTCGATGCCTACTCCTCATCTCAGATTGCATCCGATTCGTCTGCTCCCATCTCACCCAGCAGCGCAGTCAAGTCCTCAATTTTCCCGGGTAATTCGGCTGGCGGCATGCAACTCAATTATCAGACATCGCAGCTGAACCGCGAGATGTATGTCGGCCTGATGTGGCGTACCAATCCTCAATTTCAGGGACGACCCGTGGGAAATAAGACGTTCTTCATTCGCGGCCCCGGCAGTAACGGAGTGTTCCTCTTCAATAACGCCGCGCTGAATAATGGATCGGGAGCCATGATTTTTGCGCATAATACAGGCGGGTTGGATAACAGCCACGCCTGCGCACTCGATAGCGGGCTCGCTTGTTATCCGAACGTCGGCCCTGGTATCTTGACCGTTGGTACCTGGACGAAACTGGAAGCCTACATCAAGGCGAGCACCACTTCGACCTCTCGGGATGGCATTGTACGCTGGTGGGTCAACGGCGTCCCTGCCGGCAGTTACACCAATCTGAATTATGGCGCCGGGGGGTTGAATGAGTGGGCGTGGTCGGAAACGTGGGATGGGTGGGTGAATCCGCTTCCCACTGTTGAGTGGAACCACTTCATCGACCACCTGCATGTATCGGTCGGTGGAGGTGGTGCATCAACAGATCAGCCTCCTGGACCTCCCGCCAATCCGACAATCAGGAGCGTGACCATTCCTTGAAAGAGGATCCAACTCGTTCAGAAAGTGGCACCATACAGAGATCTGCAACGTAGATTGAACTCTAGGTCTCAGCGCAGGGAATGTGTGAGAACGATCAACCCTGGCTCCTCGCCCACTCGCTGAACCGGCAACTCATGCTGCTTCCGTTACGAAGGAGCCCCGTCAAAGTACCAAACCCAAGCGGCTCACGATGGTCCAAGTGACTCGTCTCTCCCTCACACTTCACTTAGCCATCCGGTAGCGAAAAATACTGTGTAATATTTCCCGTCTCGTGTATTCTACCTGTAACCGACTCAGGCTGACACACTGAAGCTCATCGTTTCAGGCTCCGAACCGTGATATCTGGACGTTTAAGAGGCGGACCTATCTCTATGCGAAACTGATTGAGCCCTACCACCACCAGGGCATCACATGCTCGCACAATCTGTCACTCAATACTTGACCATGTTTACTTACCGAGAGAGCCGCACGCACCAGAATCACCCGCTTGGCCATCCTCGAAGTCGACCGATGTGCACCTCACCTGAGCACTCAACGAATCCATGAATTTCTCTCTATTGCGCGTACTCTTCTGGGGACTCGCCTACTTGTTGCTCCTGGAAGGGGTATTGGAGATCCGCGCCCATTCCCGTGGCTTTGATACGATTGCCCTCGGAACCTTTCAACGCCAGAACGTGGCAAATACCGACACTCCTCTCCCTGCTACAACTTCCCTCGCCGCCATCCCGTCAGATGCACCTGAGAAAATAACAGGAGAAATGCGCTATTGGATCGCTTCATCCTCCCATGCGGAAGACAGCTACCTGAGCCGAGACCTGATCTTTCCCTCCCGCTTGGAAGCATTACTCAAGAAATCCGGCTCACCGACAACCGTCATCAATGCCAGTCATGCAGGAATGGACATTGAAGCAAACCGCGCAGATCTGGAGTCTCGTGGCGCCCGCGAAAAGCCTGATGTGGTGATCCTGTATCAAATGTCGACTCAAATCACCAAACTCTCCAAACAGCTGTTGTCCGGTAAGCAACCAAGGTCATCCACGGCAAAGGAATCGAATACCCAGAAACCGACGCCTGAGGCGAGCTGGATTGCCCAGGTCTATGAGCATACGTCACTCTATGCGTTGCTCAAGGGGAACATCTCCAACAGACTGACAGGACAGCGAGTCTTAGCTGACGCCTTAGGTGAGCAGGCAGACCGGGTGTTTGAAACAGAGGTGAAGGAATTCGTGCATTCAGCCAGGAAAGTCGGCGCAGAACCGGTCTTATGTACCTTTGCCACTAGTCACACCAAGGAGAACTTGCCGGACGTGCCCGGAGAGGTCACGGACTTTCTATTCCGGTACAACGTGTACCTGTCTCTTTCTGGATGGTTTGAGACCATCACCCGCTTTAACCAGACGCTCAAACGGGTGGCCGATGAGGAACATCTCCGCCTCGTCGATTTGGATTCAGTCGTTTCGGGACACCCGGAGTATTTTCGTGATTTCGTCCACTTTACCCCTGAAGGACACCGGAAGGTGGCAGAAGCCATCTATGCGGGGCTTCACACCGAGCTCCCTCAGAGGTTCGCCAGCGAGACATCAAATGCGCACTAGAGAAATCTCGTGAACTTTAATTCGATTGAATTTTCAGCATTTTTCATCTGTATTCTGGTTTTGTATTCCGTCGTTTTTTACCGCGAACGATGGCGCGACATTCTTTTGTTAGGAGCCAGCTATTTTTTCTACATGAGTTGGAACTGGAAGTATGCCGGGTTACTGGCGTTCTCCACGATCGTCGATTACTCGGTTGGACTCGTCCTGGCACGGGAACAACGGCCTCGAGCGAGGACGTACATCCTGATCATCAGCCTGACCTCCAATCTCGGCCTGTTGGCCCTCTTCAAATACTACAATTTTTTCATCGATCTCTCAGGGCCTGCGATCGCGATGTTCGGGTGGGACCTTTCCCTCCTGCGACACGAACTCCTGCTGCCGGTCGGCATCTCCTTTTATACGTTTCAAACGATGAGTTACACGATCGACGTGTACCGCGGAGAGCGCGTTCTGGAACGAAACTTCCTGAAGTTTGCCGTGTTTGTGGCCTTTTTCCCTCAATTGATCGCTGGCCCGATTGTGCGGGCGAAGCAATTCCTCCCACAATTGCACCACCTCCCTAACGTAACGACTCAGCGATTTCACGATGGACTCTTTCTGGTCTTTAAGGGTCTTTCCAAAAAGGTTCTGATCGCCGACCTCCTGGCAACCCTGGCGGTCGACAACGTGTTCGCCCATCCCCTCACGTTTTCATCCTGGGATCTGTTGATCGGTCTCTATGCGTACACATTCCAAATTTACTATGACTTTTCCGGCTACAGCGATATTGCCATCGGGCTGGCAAAGATGCTGGGCTACGACCTCCCGCAGAACTTCAACCGACCCTATCTTTCACAGAATGTGCGTGAGTTTTGGACTCGCTGGCACATCTCCCTTTCTACCTGGCTGAGGGACTATCTCTATATTTCACTCGGCGGCAGCCGGGTAGCGCCATGGCGAGTCAAAATGAACCTGATGATCACCATGTTCCTGGGGGGGCTGTGGCACGGAGCTGCGCTTCATTTTATTTGCTGGGGTGTGTACCACGGCTTGCTTCTTATCCTGGCCAGGCAGGGACCTAAAACCGATGCCATCCGCACCACAACCCAAAAAGTGATGTTGCAGATTGGATGCTTCCACCTGATCGCCTTCGGCTGGCTCCTGTTCCGAGTCCAAGACCTGGACAATTTTCTCGATTTTATCCGCGGTTGGAGCCACCTGACCGGTGGCACGAGGCTGAGTGGTGTGTTTTACCTCATCCTGATCCTAGGCATACTGTTTCATGTATTTCCCGCACAAAGACTGGAGCGATTCGCGGAATGGTGGATCATGAGACCTGTCCCGATCCAAGCCGCCACATATGGAACACTCCTGCTGATTTATGCGGGAATGACTCTGGAAGCGCCATCCTTTATCTATTTTCAATTCTAAGGCGGCCGAGATCGACAAGTATCTCAAGTAACGCTCCCCCACCTCCGCTCATCATAAATATGCTCGACCCGTCCCCCAGTAGATTGGTTTACCTGGACAGTTTTCGTGGCCTGGCCATCGCCATGGTAGTTGCCACCCATGCTCTCGGATACGCTCACCTTGATCAGGAAAGTGAGCAACTCCTGGGGTTTCTGTCTCGAACCATCGCGGTGCCGGTATTTTTTCTGGTCGATGGAATTCTGTTCGCGCTGGGCCATCAAAAGCTCGCGGCTTTTGACTATGCGGTTTATATCCGCAAAAGTGCGCGACGCTTACTTTTACCCTGGGTGGTGTTCACCGTTTTCTATTGCGCCCTGCGCATTGCCTTTGAGTACTTCGATAACAGCTCTGTGCATGTCGTGTATGGCCAGACCTGGCAAGAGATTGCCGTAGCCGCCTATCTCTCCTCGTTCTCATCTCAAATGTATTTTCTGCTCTCCCTCTTTCTTATCCGTGCCTTTTCAAAGATCACCTATCACGTGATGCATACACGCCCGATGCATCGGATTGTCGCCACCATTGTTTATGTCGCCATTTTTCAGAGCGCACCGATTCAATCCTACTTTCTCCCCGGGCTCGATCCCATCTATCATGCACTCTGGGGAATGCAGTTCTATCTTGTCGGTCTGTCACTCCAGCCTTTCGCCCCGCTCTGGAGGACCCAAGGGCGCTGGTTATCGGGAACCGCCATCGCATTAGGATTCGTGATCGCATTCTTCTTTCAAGGCATGGCTCTTTACAGCCAATTCCTGTTGTTGCTGGGCTGCTATCTGTTATTCTTTTCCAACCCTACCCGTTTTCTATTCCTCTCCAGCTTGGGACGAAGATCAATGGGAATTTACCTGGTACACATCCCTCTGATCATGAAAGTATTCTCTTTGCTACTTGCCCGACTGCTGTCCCCAACCTCTCCAATGTTCTTCGTCGTGCTTTCAACCGCAACCTTGTACACTTCTGCCTTCCTGACAAGCGTACTTCTTCAGCATTCCTATGGCCGGATCATACTGGGTGAACCATTACAATCGTCCTCTAGCGTTGACCTCAAACAGTAGCCATATAACTCGGCCAACGTTCCTCTGAATTTCACGATACTTCCTGCCCTCGGGGAGTGGATCCGGATAATCCGCAAAAAACGAAACCGTTTGATTACAGAGTCGACACGTAAGCTCCCCTTAGATCGAGACCGACGTCCCCCCATCTTGAGTAGCAGCTACGTTTGGAGTCCGGGGGCAACTGTATTCGATTTTTTGGCCAAGTGCCTCGCATAGGCGGCGGGCGTCTGACGTCTCCCCCGAAAACGACGGCAGGTCAAAACGAGAGTAGAATGGCAGCTTCGACGGTCCTCGACGAAAGGAGTGGATCGATGAAGCGGTCGAAATTCTCCGAAGAGCAGATCGTCTATGCCCTCCGCCAAGCCGACAGCGGGACCCCCGTCGGCGACCTTTGCCGGCAGCTCGGCATCGCCGAGCAAACATGGTATGCCTGGAAGAAGAAGTACGCGCATCTCGGCGTGAGCGAACTCCGCCGACTGCGGCAGGTGGAAGAGGAAAACGCCCGGCTCAAACGCCTGGTGGCCGACCTCTCGCTCGACAAGCACATGCTGTCGGAGGCCTTGCGAAAAAAAGTCTAAGGCCCGCACGCCGTCGAGAACTGGCCGCGTGGTTTCAGGACACGTTTCAGGTCAGTTGCCTGCGGGCCTGTCGCTTGGCGCAGTTTAGTCGAGCCGCGTGGTATCGCCGGAGTCGAGCGAAGGATCAATCGGCGCTCCGCCTGCGCATTCGAGATTTCGCCCAGGCTCGACCGCGCTTTGGGTACCAGCGGATCTGGGTGTTGCTGCGGCGAGAAGGCTGGCTCGTTGTCAACGCCGATGCTAGAAGTCCTAAAATCGCCGACCTGAAAAGTCCTCTGAACACCGATCACAATGTCCTTTCACCGATCAGCCAGACGGAGGAGGGACGGATGCTGCGAAGGGAGGACTTCATGGTGATTCACGCGTTGGCTCAACGGGGACTGTTTCTCTGCGACATTGCCAAACAGGTGGGGGTGCATCCACGGACGGTGCGGCGGGCCCTCGACCGCGGTGGGGTACCCGTCGCCCGAACCAGCCGGCGGGGCAGTCGGCTGGATCCCTATCGGGCGGACATCGACCGGCTCCTGGCCGAAGATGTCTGGAACGCCGTGGTGATCTTTCGGGAGTTGCAGGCCAAAGGGTATACGGGCCGGATCTCGATTCTGCGGGACTACATCCGGCCGAAGCGGGCGTTGCGAATCCGGCGGGCGACGGTCCGGTTTGAAACGGCTCCGGGACGGCAGCTGCAGAGTGATTGGGGCGAGCAGCGGACGTGGATTGCGGGCGCCGAGACCACGGTCCACGTGATCGTCAACACGCTGGGGTTCTCCCGGCGGTTTCATTTCTGGTGCACGGACGGCCAGGATGCCGAGCATACCTATGAAGGGCTGATCCGGAGCTTCGACTGGTTCGGCGGCGTGCCGGGCGAGGTCCTGGTGGACAATCAGAAGGCGGCGGTGCTCGAGCATCCGCGCGGCGGCCCCGCTCGGTTCCATCCGCGGTTTGTGGATCTCGCGGGCTATTATGGGTTTGTGCCGCGCGCCTGTCGTCCGGCCCGGGCGCAGACGAAGGGCAAGGATGAACGGATGGTGGGCTACATCAAGCACCACTTCTTTGTCCGCTATCGCCAGTTCGAGAGTTGGGCGCATCTCAATCAGTTGGCCGAGCAGTGGTTGCGAGAGGAGGCGGATCAGCGGTGTCACGGGACGATGCACGAGATTGTCGCCGAACGGTTCGCCCGGGAGGCCCCCACGCTGCGCCCCGTACCAGCCGCGCGCTATGACACGGCCTACCGCGAGGTGCGGCAGGTGAGCTGGGACGCCTACATTGACGTGCGCGGCCGCCGCTACAGCGTGCCCGCCCACTTGGCCGGCCGCCCAGTCCAGATCCGGCTCACGCTCGAGGGGGACCTGGCGGTCTATGAGGGCGAGCATGTGGTCGCGAGCCATCGGGTGGTCGCCGGGGAGTTGGGCTGGGTCACAGTCCCGGCACATCATGAGGCCCTGTGGGCGCAGACCCTGGAAGTCGAACGGCGGCCGCTGGCCGTCTACGAGGAGGTGGCGCCATGATGGAGCTGAGTGTCCTCCTCGAACGTCTGAAGATGGAACATTTGCTCACGCAGCTCGACGGCGTCTGTGAGCAGGCCGCCAAGGGCGACCTCGACTATCAAGGGTTCTTGACCCACGCCCTGGACGCGGAATGGCGCGGGCGGCAACAGCGCGGGATCGAAAGTCGCCTGCGGCTGGCTCGGTTCCCGTGGATCAAAACCCTGGACCAGTTCGACTTTGAGTTTCAGCCCTCGCTGGACCGCAAGGTGGTGCGGGAGTTGGCAGGGGTGAGCTTCATTGAGCGCACGGAGAATGTGGTCCTCTTGGGGCCCCCGGGGGTCGGCAAAACCCATCTCGCCATCGCCTTAGGCATCAAGGCGGTCGAAGCGAGCTGCTCGGTGCTCTTCCTGACCTTGGAGAGTCTCATGGGCCGCTTGGTGCGCGCCCGCCATGAGAACCGCCTCGACCGGACATTGCAACAACTGGCCTACCCACGCCTCCTGATTCTGGATGAACTCGGCTACCTTCCCCTCACGCGGGAAGAAGCCAGTCTCTTCTTCCGCCTGCTGGTGCGCCGGTACGAGCGGGGCAGCCTCATTGTGACCAGCAACAAGAGCTTTGCGGATTGGGGCGAGGTCTTCAACGATCACGTGCTCGCCACCGCGATCCTCGATCGACTCCTGCACCATGCGACCACCTTGAATATCAAAGGCGAGAGTTATCGGCTCCGCGAGAAAAAGAAGGCGGGGCTCTTCGGCCGACGGCCGGCCACCGAGCCGGGAGAGGTGACGACAGATGTGGCACTCTGAACCGAAGAACCGGACAATCTCATCGGTGAAAAGTGGACATCTCACATCGGTGATTGGTGGACAACCAACTTCGGCCTTGACACTCGTGAACCGAAAGCGAGTCCGTCGGTTGTATCGCCTGGATGGACTTCAGTTGCGGATGCGGGTGCGGCGGCGCAAGCACAGAGCCTTGCATCGCGGCCCCGCGCCGATGCCGACCGGTCCTCGCGAGCGATGGAGTATGGATTTTGTACATGATACGCTCGCCGATGGGCGGCCGTTTCGAATCTTGACGGTCATCGATAACTGGAGTCGCTCCAGTCCAGTCGTGGAGGCGAGGGGGCGGATGTCCGGGGAGATCGTCGGCCAGCTCCTCGATCGCGTCCTCGGCGAGGCGACGGGGCCCCGCTCCATCACGGTCGATCATGGGACGGAATTCCAATCGCGCGCACTGGAAGACTGGGCCTATCGGCGAGGTGTCCAGCTCGACTTTATTCGACCAGGCAAACCCGTGGAAAATGCCTTCATTGAATCCTTTAACGGGCGGTTGCGCGACGAGTGTTTGAACGTGCACCAATTCGCCTCACTCGACGAAGCACAAGCGATCCTCGAAGCCTGGCGGCTCGACTACAATACACGCCGCCCGCATAGCTCACTCGGCCACCTGACGCCGAGCGAGTTCGTCAGCCAACGTCAGGAAGAATGGATCGTCGAAGAAGTCGTCTGCTCTGGTTAAGAGTTGTCTCGAACCGGGGGCAACGTCAGAAGCCAGAAATTCTCCCATGACACTGTCTTCTTGACGGGGGAGCTTACGGACAGACAGGATAAGGACGCTGGCTTTAGCAGCGTTACGTACCAGGAGTATTGCGCCGAGTTGCAGAATCCCGGAAGGTTCGGCCCCAACCTTTTCGACCAAATCCGAGGAAGCCTAATATTTCGATTGAGAGTCGCCACGGAAGAAACACCGCAATATAAGGAATTCCAGCTAATGTTTTTAAGGGTGACTGCGTGTGCATCGCGCCCAGAAGGAAGTACCCACCCAATGATCCAAGCACTCCTAGCGACCAAGGAAGAAGAAATCCCCATGCCGGTTCCTGGCTCAAGAAGAAGCTGCAGACAAGAGCGAAAAGAGTCATGGAGGCCTGGCTCGAATAATTAGGAGCGGCCAACGTCACGGCCCCGTCAATGAGATTCACATTCCCGAGTTTCAATCCTTGCAAGAACAGGCGGCGCGCCCCGTTTGTCATGACCGCATACTTACCGGTCGCCCATCGCAGCCGCTGGCGGGAAGCCTGCTTGAGCCCTTTAGACTCCCTGGCAAAGACACGAGCCAAGGGGTTGAAATGAATCACAACATCATTCAGCAGCAGTGACACCGAGAACTCCCAATCTTCCGCAACCGAGAACGCCGACCATCCATGCTGATCCACAACGGCCCGACTCAAACACATCCCCGTTCCGCTCAACATTGCCGAGCAACCGATTGCCTCTTTTGCTCCATAAAACAGGAAGTTTCGCAGCACACTCGTGACCGCAATCACACGGGTAAACGGAGTTTCCCATGGATTCGAGAGATAATTGTACCCCTGCTGGACTTCATGCCCTTTTGCAAGAGCATCATCAAAAGCCTCTAACAAACGGGAATCTACAAGACAGTCTGCGTCAACGATGACGAGCGCATCGAACACCACACCTTCCTTCCGTAGCACCTGCATGGCCCAGGACATTGCGGCACCTTTTCCACCAGGGCCTTCATTGCGTTCCAGACACTGGGCACCACCCGCTCGCGCAACCCTTGCCGTGTCATCCGCACAGCGATCCGCAATCACCACGATATGTACGAGGTACTTTGGATATTGCAGGGTAGCCAGACTCTGTAGAGTCTCCGGCAATCCATCCTCCTCATTGTGAGCCGGGATAAGAATCAAAAAACGAGTCGTACGGGCTTTTCTAGGGTCAGAGGGAACAGCCTTATACAAAATCGCGATGATTGCATGGCCCAGTTGGTAGAGGGAGAAAAATGAAATCACTCCCAACACGATGAGACAGATGGTTCCAAAGAAGTTTGTCATGGTGTCAGCTTACCGGGTTGCTGTTCAGGACAACATTGCCCAATACCTTTTCATACAGTCCTAGCGTTTTTTCAGCCATAATACGCGCATTAAACTCTTCTTCTACACGAGTTCGTCCGGCCTTACCAAGACGAGCCCCCTTAGATTGGTCCACGATTAATTGTAGAATGCACTTCGCCAGGGACAACGCATCCGCTGGTTCCGCCAACAAGCCCGTTTCTCCATCGGTGATGACCTCCGGAATTCCACCCACGCGAGTCGCCACGACAGGTCGCCCTAGGGCCAGTGCTTCAAGCAACACCATCGGAATACCTTCATGCAGCGATGGAAGGACAAATACGTCCATCATGTTGATGAAATCATAGGCCGGTGAGTGGTGCCCGGCGAATATTACGGATTCCTCCAAACCCAGTCGTGCAACTTCTGACTCAAGTTGTGCGCGCAAGGGACCATCTCCAACCACTAGCAGCATCACATTACGATCGGACCCGCGTACAATTCGCAGCGCCTCCAGCAACACAACATGGCCTTTTACAGGAACAAGCCTGCCGACGGTTCCGATCAGCGTTACCAGGTCATCTACGCGCCATTCTTTACGCTTCTGAGGTCTCGAAGAACCGCTCTGAACGGCTTCTAAATCAATACCATTGTGGATGCGTACCACATGCGCCGCACCGTAGGTCTCGATTAGCTGCTTTTCGATATCCGATGAGACGGCCACCAGCTTATCGATGAGCCACCGGCTCACGAACCTGTCAACCGTGGTGTAGAGAAGCATTCGCAAGTTTCTCAATCCGTTGAATGGTTCAGGCATTCCATGCACGACCCTGACCGTGTGAGGCACTCCCACATACCGCGCGACGCTGGCGCCAATGATGGAGTCTTTGTACTTGTGGGTATGCACGATATCAGGCCGAATGTGTCGAAAGATCTTTAGCAACCGACTCGCTATCGTAATAGAAGTATGATTCGCCTCAGGAATGACTGAGACTGAAAGCGGGAGCTTGCGAAGTTCTTCAGCTAATCTACCCTCATTGAACAAAATCACAGTCCATTCAAATTCATCCGACCGTACCAGGTAGGTCATCAGTGCTAATAACTGGACTTCCGCCCCGGCCCATAAATCGCCCATCGCCACATGACAGACCTTCACACGGGGTCCTTGCCTCGTTCTCTGTTGCTTGCCGGCTTCCGTCATCATGACGTCCATTCTTTCTCATTGGAAGCGACATCCCTGTAATACATTCGCTCTCCAGCTCTCAGGTCATGCTATGGATTCGACCGCAGACATTTATCGTAGAGCGATTGATATGCATGCACCATGGTCTGCAAGCTGAATTGCTCTTCGGCGCGACGTTTGCCTCTCGCTGCAAATTGGGCCGCCTGTTCCTTATTAGTCAACAGCGTTACCAATTGGTCCGCTAAGGTCTGACTATCACGCGGCGGGACAAGAAAGCCCGTCTCACCGTCGAGCACGATTTCAGGATTGCCGCCGACCCGGGTAGCAATCACAGGCTTTCCTGCCATCATCGCCTCTAAGATTGCCATCGAAAGTCCCTCAGATAACGAGGGAAGAACGAATACATCCAGCAAAGCAAGAATTGTCGAGACATCTTGCCGCAACCCGAGAAAATGTACTCGCTCGTCCAGGCCAAGCCGGTGGACTTGATCTTTCAACTCCTTTTCAAGCTGTCCCCTCCCGGCAAAGACGAAGGAGGTATTAGGACATTTCTTCAGAACTGCGGGGATCCCCTCGATCAGATATTGGTGTCCCTTCACGGGATACAAATTTCCCACGACACCAACAATCTGGTCCCCCTGGGGTAAGCGCAACTCTTTTCTGCACGCATCAGCCTCAACCTGGTTTGGGGGCGTTGGCACATCCACACCGTTGTAGAGAACTGTAATTCGTTCCGGACAAGCCCCCACCTTCTCCACAATAAACTGCTTCAAATCCTCTGAAACCGCCACCATGGTCGCTTGCCGACTGACCCATCGATACGCAAGGCAGCGCCTCCATTTCTCCCAGAAGTAGTGTTTTCCGTGGACGGTTGCTACCAGAGGAGTCCCGGAAATGGCCGCGACGAACGCCCCCTGCACATTTGCATCAAACTCATGGGCGTGAATCAGGTCGACATCCTCCTCCTCCAGCAGCCGTCTAAATCGAAGTGCCCAGCGCCAGTCTGTCATCCCGCACGTGGGAATAATATGAGTGCGAACTCCCCGACTTTCGCTTCGTTCTTGTATCCATCCCTGACGAAACAAACAGAGGACGGCCCGATATCGCGCAGGATCGAGGGACGTAGCCAGGTTACTGATGACTCGCTCGGCTCCACCTGGCCCACTACTGGTCGAAAGAAACAGAATTGTTTGAATCATTTTACGGTGTACTCTACACGCACCGCGGATCGCGAAGACTCACAGAGGGGACAACCCAGCCTCTTCGGATCGCCTCGCACAGCCCGACGATCAGTGCCGTAATCTTACAGGTCTTGGCCGATCCCAAAGAGACACTTTCGGCGTAAAAGTTGAGGCGGCACTAGTGCCAGGCTGGCTGACAGTATACGCCTGAGTTGAATTTCGAAGGGCCACGGCCAGCCCCATCAGGATCCAAAAGGTTGGGTAATAGAGAGTGGAGATGAAGGCGCTGGTCGTGAGATACCCTATCATGCCGCCTAAAATCGCGTTCCCGAATAAGATGGCTCGTGCCACTTGAGGGTCCTTTGCCTCTTCCTTGCCGTTCCGTCCAGCCATACCACGAGCCGCAACGGGCAAGAACTGACTCACCCTGGTATCTCGATAGTTGAGATAGACCATCGTGCCGAAAATAATCACTCCGACAAGTCCGAGTTCGGGCAGCAGTGTAAAGTAGAGGGAATGCGCCTGGCGGCCAGCCAATGATTTGGTTTGCCAAGTGCGCCCTCCCATGTACTCACCGATTGTCCACGGGAAGTTTCCCTGACCGATCCCGAAAATAGGATTAGCAGTAAATATCTCCCACCCGATGCCCCAGGTGAACATCCGCTGCCCTGCCGTACCGGTTTCCATAGTATTATCATCGGTGATGGAACTGATGCGATCCCAATATTCCTGTGGCGCAGCGACGAGGACAAGGCCAACAAGGCAGATGCCCAGGAGCAGCGACATGACCTTTCTGGGTGAGTACAGCCAGCAATAGGTTCCTAACGCAAGCAAACCAAGAAATGCACCTCGCGAAGATGTCGCGACCACGGACATGACAAAGAGGCCCAACAACACCATATAGAGCAACTTCGACCGCTGGTTTGTTGCCGCTTGGTACATGAAGAATGCGACCGGAACTGCCACATTCATTTCCATCCCGAAATCATTTTCGTCTCCTAGCCACCCACCAACTCCTTGCCCATGATGCAAGATTCCATTTATGCCAAGAACGGCATGCACGCCTAGCCACATGAATATCAGCTTCTGCATTCGGCTGGTGGTATTCACGAAGGTGACAATTCCCAAATAGAAAAAAAAGTATAACGTCATCTCTTTGAACGTCATGAACGCCCAAAAGTTGTTGTTAGCAAATGGAACCCACATCGCCATGAAAACGAGGAGTCCCATCCAAAGCTTTGTTTGCAGGTTAGAAAAAGTCGCTCTGCCGGAAACCAAGACCGCAATAAGAACGGACACGTCTAACAAGGTTGGAATCGGGATCGCTTTGAGCGGAGGGAGTACGTCCTGCGGCCGTCCAAACTCAAAGAGCATTGCCAACATGACGAGATAGAATCCGACCTTGGACTCCTTCGGAACTGGCAAAGCTCGAACCGTAGCCCCAAATCGAGGTCCACCGGCCATCTGTTGATTGGAATGTATCATTGAGCAGAGGTCTCGGTCACAGCACTGGAAATGGTCCCTGCCACGTTATGCCGCTTTTCTCAGTGCCACAATCATATTTGTTCGGAGGTTTCGGAAAGGCTGGGTCATGAGCAGCCGTATCCACAGTAACTCAACGGCCGCCAGCGGCGGAAGCATAGCAAAGATGGCATCCGTGGCAATCAAATCAAGCTGCAGAACCTCAAAGCCATTTGCTTGAGCAAGCGCCCTGACTTGAGTTTCAGTATTCGCCTTGTAGTGCGTGGGGAAAACATCATGCTCCTGGCGACCCTCTAACAGATAAATAAGCTTGCCCTTGAGCCACTCAGGCACGACCTTGGACAAGATAACCCCATAGCCGAATGCGTTCGGGGTGTGAAACAAGAACACGCCTTTCGACTTAAGGATGCGCCCAATCTCTCTAAACTGTTCGTCTGGATTGTCAAGATGCTCGACCACCATATTTGCGGTTACCAGGTCGAACGCTTCGTTTCTAAAGGGCAACTTGGTGACGTCGCCGCGCAGCTTTTTGGCGATATTGGGATGCGCTTTGAGAGACGGAAGATCATAGTCGATGCCGAATATTGCCTTACAGGTTCTTACCAACTGGAGCTCTTCATTCGCTCGCCAGCTGGGAAGGATGGAGTGTCCACACCCTATCTCCACCCATTCAACTGATGGCGTCACATAGCGTTTCAGCGATTCCTCGTACGAGTACTGGGAATATCTCAGCTTCGGCACAATGGCGCCCCGTAGCGTCCAATAGATGTTGAACAGTCTTGTTCGCAAGCTCATGTCGATGCCGTGCCTCCCCTGCTCTTTGCCATCCGCACTCGTGCTCCGATCAAATCAACTCGATCCTAATCTTCCTTGCCCGAGGGCAACATCTGCATGACCAATACATCACAGGCCTGCTTAATCATCGAGAAGCAGGTCTGAAAATCTTCCAGCGTACCACTGTAGGGATCCGCAACCTCTCGCACTGAGTGATCGTAAAACTGACGAAGCAAAAACACCTTCTGCTTGGCCTGAGGGTATAGCTTGAGCACGCGGCGTCGCTGCCGCCACTCCATGACCAAAATGATGTCCGCCCGATCAACCTGTTCTTTGTGCAGTGGTTGCGTTGCATGCTTGGTGAGCAAAAGCCCCCCCTGCGTGCCGACGACTTGCGCGAGCGGATGCGCCGCCTTTCCAAACGATGTTTCAAGCCCCGCTGATTCAACCACAATCGGTAACCCATGCTTTTCAACTCGATGCTTGAGATAGGCCTCTGCTAACGGGCTGCGACAGATATTACCTTTACAGACAACTAAGATCGCACGAACGGGACTCGGAAAGGCCTGCCGACTAATCAGGCTCCGATAGCGCCACTGATCTAACGCCTCGTTCACAGCCCTCTTCATCGAACGAGCGACTCCTCGCAGAGAAGCAGAATCAACTTGGGACATCACAATTCCCTATGCCAGCTTAAAATACCGCATGACCTCAAGCCGACTAGGCCCGAAATCATCAATACGCTCAACTTCATAAAATGTATTCCGTTCGAAAAACCGGCAGAAGGACAGGACTGCTTGAAGCCTGGATGGGGTGCCAGGCGGAAGATTCAACGCACGATCACTCTTCCTGATGCGCATGACTAATTGATCCAAATCACCAAGCAACCACCGGGACTTGACTCCGACACGATATCCATTTTCAGGTATCGTCTCGGGCACTCCCATTGCCATATTGAGTAAGTGAAGGGGAAAATTGACGCCCGCATCCACAGCCAGCTGGAGCGATCCCCAAAACCGCCCATTAATTTCCATAAGCAAGGGACGCTGAGTGGCGGCATCTACTTTGAATTCCACCATGGCCACCCCATGCCACTTCACACGCTGTAACAACTTCAGGGTAGCCTCAACCATGGGTTTCGGCAAGGCAATACTCTCGCGCAATACGCTGACTCCGCCGGAGGGAGGCCGTTCACGCACTCGCCTGTGAGCAAACATCCCCAAGGGTGTTCCCTCCTGCATCAACACAAACAGCCCCTGGCCTTCACCGATCACACGTCGCTGGATCAACGAGGGCTGCCGAAGATAAGGCTTATCACGATAGATGCTCAGAAGCTCCTCACGGGACTCGGCATAGCAGACACTGGTTTTTGTCCACCGATTGCCGTCTTTCACCAATGAACAACCGGGCTTCACCACCACGGGAAAATCAACAATTTCCTGTACGACCCGTTCGACCTGACCATCAGGGAGAAAAATGGTATCGGGAATTGCTACACCCTCCGTAATAGCCTGTTGCATCAATCGATACTTATCGGAGATTTCTTGAAATGCCTGGGGACTGGGAGCCGGAAAATGCGTATATTTTTCGAATTGAGCCTTCTCTGGTCCGAGGACATGCATGGCAATATCAGACAAAGGAATTAAGGCATCGACTCGATGGGTTCGCACGGCCTCCATTAATGTGGCGATGAAACGTTCAGGTTCTTGATAAGGAGACGGATAGGCAATGCTCTGTCGGCAGTAACGCGAGGAACCTGCAAGAGACCGTTGGGACTCTGCCCCAACAATCACCTCTACTTGCTCACCTCCCAGTGCCCTGGTGACCGCAAGCGCAGCCCGCTCATTTCCGTCAGTAATCAATACTTTCACAAGTATTCCCGCCCCAAAGCGATTCCTCTCATATCCATTGCCCTTGTCGACCTACACCGAACTCGGTTGGGGACCGAACAATCGGAAAGAAAAAAGCGGGATGGTGTCCGATATGTCGTTGTGTATTCCTATCCGGCGAATGGCATACCTATTTTCTGGGCAGTTCCCTTCGAAGCCCATTCGCACTGACACTGCAGCTTCATATCCATGAGCTTTAACCAGATCCTCAATGGAAGCGTCGCTGTTCCCATTCGGGTAACAATAGACCGGCACAAAGTTGACACCCTGATCAAAAAGAACCTGCCTTGACCTCACAAGCTCTTCGGAAACCTCGTCCAATGTGATGGTCGTCATAATACGATGTGTGCAGGAGTGGGAACCGAATGACACCCCTCCCCGAGACATTTCACGCACCTCGTCCCAATTTACAATCACCCGATCCAGCGGTAATGTCACTCGTACTTTTGCAGCCAACGCCTGCACCAATTCTCGGATGCGCTCTATCGGCAAATGCTTACAGCGCTCGATAATTTCGTCCCCTAGTTGCTCTTGGCGAACCGACGCTTCAACCAACCGAGAAGCATCTTCACCCAGGAAACCGGACAACACACCCTCAACCGCTGCCAGAGGTTCCTGACGCTGTTTCCGATCCGCCACAACTTTACACAAAACCGCCAGTTGATCAGGCCAAAACCACTCGTTCCTTCCCACATAGTCAGTGGGAAGAAAAATCGTCGCGGGCATACGCAGCTGCTTCAAAACTGGATACGCGTGGCGATAGTTATCCAACCAGCCATCATCGAAGGTAATCACGCAATACCGCGCATGGGCACTCCACTCGCCCCGTTGCCACAGATCCAGAAGTTCCTGGAGCGACAGCACCGTAAAATTACGCCTTACAAAAGACATCTGTTGAGCAAATACGCTGTCGAGCACGTACATTCCCGGCTGAACCGGATAACGAGCAACTTCATCTTTGGTCAGCACGCGGTGATACATTAGCACCGCCACCTTGCCTCGATGACGCCATCGATAGATAGATGAAGCGTGGAATGTCCCTGCTACCGCAAAGCGAATTGTTTTTTTTAACCGTCCCAGCGAGAAGTTCATCTCAACAACTGAGTAATTAGAACAACGTATAGATAAACGGAGCCACCGCTGATCCTTGCGTCAGCACGATCAAGCTGCCCAATAGCACGAGCATCACAATAATCGGCAGCAGCCAGAATTTTTTACGTTCTTTCATAAAGGCCCACAGCTCTGTTAGGAACTCGCCCATATCGCCCTCCGTTTGCTTAAAATTGCCTGGTCATGTGGTTGCGTGGCCTCGCCTGCCGCACGACTCGATAACTTTCGGCATCTCGCCTTAGCGCTCTTCGCATGGAGTCCCAACCAAACATCCGCATGATCACCCCCATCGGGGTGATGAGTCCAAAATACAGAATCCCTAAAATGATCCTGGTGTTAATCCATCCCATCACGTGGCCGACTTTCATCCACACTTTGAAAAGAGGCACAAGAATGGTCGGCGCGGCTAATCCCAATGGAACTAACAGTACCCCCGGCACGATGGCCCATAGACGAATCCCCTCACCATAACGAATCATAGGCCAGACGCCGATCAGAATGAAAACACCACCAACAATCAACCCAAAGTTTCGCAACTCCTTCTTTTCAACCATCGTATCCATTCAGTACCTCACTGTAACTATGTTTTCCTACGCGACCGGCTGATCGATCTGCCCACCCTCGCTCAACGTTTAGACGGCTCCCAACGAAACACCCGATCTCCCCGAAAATACCGCACCCAGGCGTCGATGATCGAAAGGTTCACAAGAACAAAAAACGAAGGCAACCGAAACACATTGCTCTTTGGCATCCAACTACAGCCAGCATAGGCTGCCGCAATGGCATAAAATAGGACCTGTCCCAGCAGAAGAATCCGGTATAACCCCGAATCTATTGCCAACACAATATTCGAAGCCAGCATACCAATCATCGCGAATGGCACCAACCATCGGCATAGCTTGTGGCTGAAGAGCTGCCAGGCAAAGATACCGTACCGAAACGGATTGAGCATGGGAAGGCTTCGCATCAACACCGCGATTCCCCTTAGAACGGTCCGGACCTTACGCTGATATTCCTTCTTCTCATCAGTCAAGTTTTTATAATAGCCCACGCTCGCCGGATCCGAGACACCACGTAGTCCGGCCTTCATTGAATTCAGCAATGTATTAAAGTCGCTTTGCAGATCGTCTGCCCAAGGACTACAGACAGTCCTCCTGGCGGCAAAGAATGAGCCGCTAAGGCCGACCAAGGTATTCACCTTCGTTTCCAACTGACGCAGCAGCATCTCATACTTGACATACGCGCCCTCCCCGCTGAGATTGCCCTGGGCATCCACAAACTGATCCACACTACTGACGCAGCCGACGGTGGGATCGTTGAACGACTTCACGATATTGACAATACCTTGAGGAGGCAAGGTCGTAGCGACATCGGAGAATACCAGTATCTCTCCGTCTGTCTGGCTGACCGCCAGCTTCTGAGCCGCTTCTTTGCCTTTTCGCTCTTGCGCACGCACGAGGCGCACACCGGAAGCTGCGTACGATCGCACAATGTCATCGGTACGGTCCGACGAACAATCAGAGGCCACAACAATTTCAAGGCACTCAGGGGGATACTGCTGCTGGAGACTGTTCTCAATCTTCTCTCTAATGCGGGCTTCTTCATTGTAAGCGGTTATTACAAACGAAACCCGCGGTTGAATATCGCCAACCAGCACCGGTCGATTTCTAAAAAAAGACAGGATGAGCAACGCGAGCAGGTATCCGGCATAGGAATAAAACATGAATACCAGCGAGCCCCAGAATATCCATTCCATAAACCACATCATTAGCGTCCTACCGTGTGACCACTCTACCGCCGCTCACCCCCCCCATCAGCCAAGCGATTAAGTTATCCGGGGCAGCGCAGGAGCCTGAGGTTGCCCGCTCGTAAAATCCTGAGGAGGAACCGTGGCTGCACCGCCAACGCGCTGAGCCGCTTGAATGGCACTGGAAATCCGATCGATATCATCACCTGACACCAGTTCATGCGTTGGAAGCGTCACAAGCCGCTCTGCGATCAGAGTGGACTGGGGCACATCCTGACTTGAGAGGGTGTCACGAAGCTCAACAATCTGCTGAAGTGACGATGGATACAAGGGACTGATTCCCAGCCCCTGATCGGCTGAGGCACGACATACTGCATCCTTTTCCTGCTTCGAACGCATCAGCACGGGCAATCGCAGATACACTGACTGTCCTTGCCCAGAGGGTTTGATAGTCTGCACATTCGATCGAGCCAACGAGCGGAGCATCTGTTCGGAATGCATCACTCGACTGGTGGTCGAATTGGCGAGCCGACGTTTCCAGCGACGCAACAATCCGGCACGGATTGGGTCCAGACGCACGATGGGAAAATCCGTGTAAAACTTTGTCTCCCCCAACTTTAGAAACGGAAGTCCAGCCGGGAGCCAATAGAGCGCAGGGTTGATCAACACCTTCGTAACCGCGACCTCGAGCCAATTCTTTAACATATCGATCAGCGATACTTGGGGAAGCAGCGCATATTCACGAGCCAAGGCTTCTCCTATTCGATCCTCATTCGTAAGAATAGCGCCT
This sequence comes from Nitrospira sp., assembly GCA_024998565.1. Classification (NCBI taxonomy): domain Bacteria; kingdom Pseudomonadati; phylum Nitrospirota; class Nitrospiria; order Nitrospirales; family Nitrospiraceae; genus Nitrospira; species Nitrospira sp. The sequence continues at coordinate 398,493 of JACOEM010000002.1, read as the reverse complement.
CCTGAACCACAGGTAATATTTTTCCCTCTCCCAAAACTGAGAAACGAGACATTACCCATCGACCCGAACGGTACTCCCGCGCGTTCACCGCCAAACGCCTGCGCTACATCCTCCACGACAAAAATGCCCCGTTGACGACACAGATCCACGACCCGGGGGACATCAACACCAATTCCCAACAGGTGGGTGACCAAGACACACAAGGCACTCGAATCAGCCACTGTGGAAAGTTTTCCAAAATCGAAATCCAACGACACCGGATCCACGTCACATAGAGCCACCGACAGTCGAGCACGAACAACAGCCGACGGCACAGAAAAGCACGTATATCCCGGAAGAACCACCTTATTGCGACCGGACAGACCATGCAGTGCGCTGAGAATAAGACTGAGAGCGGCCTTTCCCGATGACACAAACCACACATGTTTCACACCGAAGTGCTGGCGAAAGTCATCCTGCAGTCGCTCAACTGCCGCTTCCGAATGCACAAGACCTAGTAACCCCTCCAAGAGGTCTTGCCATTCGATCGGTGCAGCCGATGGAGGAAGCGTTCGCTGGACTTTCATGGAAGATGTTTCACAATGTGGGGCCCAAGCACGTTGGCGACAACCACAGGCAGTTGCTGCCACAGACGAATTGCAAGAGCATATTTAGGGTTCTGCGGGTTGAGTTGAGGAACTGCGTGCCCATCTTTCATCCAATAGTACCAGTACAGCTGATGAGGCAGAGCTCCCCACTGCTCCTTGAATCGATACGTTCCGCTATCGGGACTCGAGCGGCCAAAATCGAAAATCTGAAACCCTTGCTGACAGGCAAATTCCAACACCGTGCCATAGAGCAACATGTTTGGAGCCAGCTTGTTGAACCGCTTGTCGGACGCGGCCCAGGGAATCTCCAGCGAAGAACGGAATCCATAGAGAAAACCTGCAGCAACCGGCGTCTGCCCATGAGAAACGATGCAGATGCGCGCCTCCTTCGGAAACACCTCAAGAATCTTTGCAAAGAATCCCTTCGCATAAACCGGCGTCCCTAAATCGCGCATGCATCGAGAAAAGACAGTGTAAAACTCATCGAGGCACTCACTTCCCCCTACCCGGGCCGTCATGCCTTCTTTTTGAGCCCGACGAACCTGGCTTCGCAATTTGGAGGGAAATCCTTTTACCAACTGCTCATACGTGCTCGGCAACGGAAGCCGCATAGACACTTTTCGTTCGGTGGACACCCAAGAAGTATCCATCAACGCCTGATGTCGAAGCTCGATATGGTCCGCATTCAGCTCCCGAGCTTGCTCAACAGCATGCGCTTCAAGCAGACGATATGCTTCCGATGAACTCGCAACTACGCCGCCGTAATTTAGAAACGGCAGGGATACGAGGAAACGGCCAAACCCTCGGCTGGCCAGAAACACCAGCGGCAGAACGCCCTGCGGTTCGCCGTCTCTCCCCCGCACCAGCAGATAGTATGTTGGATGCCCAAAGGCCTCCTCAATCACCCGCCGCCAGCCGCACTGATGGTATGCCGACGCGAGGGGAGAACTTAGAACATAACTTTCCCATGCGAGGATTTCGGCATCGGTTCGGCCAAGTCTTGAAGAGACCATCGTACTCATAATGCCAACACTAGGAACGTTCCTTCGCCCCGACGGCCGCATCGAGTACAGCCGCCAATTCTCCTGTCAACGATCGATAATCGAACCGGTTCACACGCGTCACGTCAGGCCGAACAAGTTTTCGCACCCCGGTTGCCAGCTCGTCGAGAAGCCGTTTGATCGCCGCCAGCTGATTCGGACTACTGATACCCAAGGCATGCCGAGTGACTAAATCGGCGGTTGCACCCTCCCCACCGATCAATAGCAGCGGACGACCAGTCGCAACATATTCGTAGATTTTTGCCGGTACCTGCAACGGGGAGTCCGGTTGAAGCACCAACAGCACGCTGGATCGCTGCATCTCCATCAGGCACAGGCTGTGCGGGATCGGCGGCTCGCGCCGCAAAAACGAGTGTTTCTCGAGCTCTGCGGCATATCGCTCACACTCCAGATCGGTCGAGTCCCACCCGCCGACGAAACGCAATCGGATCGCGTCGGGTTTCAATCGACCCTCTTGAAACAACTCCCATATTGCCTGCAGTAAGACACGCGGAGTCCGCTTCCCGTAGACCGTCCCGAAATGACACAGTTCGTATCCTGCCGAGGAGGAGGGAGCATCCACTTGTTCAGCAGGGATCTTCCCGAGAGGCAACACGTCTCGATCAAACCCGTTGGGGATCCAAGTACAGCGATCTCGGAGCTCGCTATATTCCGCAATGAGTCTCTCACGAAGTTCCTCGGTATTGGCGATGACATGACTAGCGGCCTGGCACACTCTTGCCTCAACCACTTGTGATTTCCTAGTAAGCATCCGAGAACTAAAAGAATAATAGGGGTTACAATTCCATGGATCGCGATAATCCAGCACCAGTGGCCGATTGAACTGCTTGGCAAGGATTGAGCCGACCAAAAAACTTGTCCAAGGCCCACCCGTTGCAAAAACCACGTCCGGAATCTGATTTTCGTCGAAATGCTGAAAATGGCGCACAACCTCCCCGAGCCAGCCACATTGGCGATCCGGAAATGCAAATGCCCAATCCAGCAGAAAACCTTTCAGCGTTGAACGATCGGTCTCTGATTGAGGCGGCGAAGAAGGCGCTTGGTTTGATTGAATCTTCACCGTCTTATTCTGCCCCACTTGTCCTTTCAGCATCCCCCGGACCACGTCGCGATAGTGCAACATCTGCTGAAGGCGATCGGTATAGGGCACACGAGTCACGCCGACCGTCCCCGGCACACGTTCACCAAGCTTCTCATCAACTTGGTGCGCCGGATAGACACACTCCGGAGACGTTGTCAGCACGTGAGGTTGCCATCCAAATGTCGGTAGATTTCGGCAGAAACCAAGCGGGCGCATCGCACCACTCGCCGCAACTGGCGGAAAATAGTAGGCGACTATGAGGACTCGCTTCACAGACTCACCATCTGTCCCCCGACGTGGCGACGTTGGTTGGATAGACCTTCGGCAAGCTGGCGAACACGCCTGGGATCACAATGTGGGGAAACGATGAGTTCAGAAACATGGCCATCCCGCAACCGAACAGACACCAATGTCTAACGGAACTCACCAGAACACTTAACAGCTATGCGAGACCGGAATCATGACGCAGGAGATCTGAAAAAATCTCGAATTCCGCAACGTGGAATAGCTTATTGGCGAAGTCTGATTCTCCTCGGTGGTGACGCTCCAAATCCGCCGTCAATGCACCAACGTTGTAGATACCTCGCTCCCGAACAACCCGACTCCCAAGAATATCGCGAAGCGGCTCATAGAGATCATGCGCAAACCACTTCTTACTGGCAGTGGGAAAACCCATCTTGTCCACACGTGATCGCACTGACTCTGGGATCCGACCCCTCATGCCTTCTCGAAGCACATATTTATTCCAGGGCCCACGTATCTTCCAGTCATCGGAAAGGCCCGACACGAATGAGACCAGGCGATAGTCCAAAAAAGGAAGCCGCGCTTCCACCGAGTGTGCCATAGAGTTGCGATCCTCAATCCGTAAGTACAGAGGCAACGGCGCGGAAACAACTGACTGCTTCAATGAGTTCGACAAGGTCATAGACGTCGGGGGGACATCTTCGTTGATAAAATGTTTGGTGAGGTCATCCGTAAACCACGGATTTTGACGGAGACGTGCCTGGCGCCGAGCCAGTGCCCAACCACGGTACGCGTTCACTTTATACATTTCCCATGAGAGGCACCGGACAGCAGCCGCAGCAAGACGTTGACGCGAATTCCCGCCATGAGCCTCTGTATAGGCGGTCACAGCCTGCCACGCTTCTCGCACATGCCCTTGTCGAAGAAGTGATACCCAATAGTCCTGGAAATAACTGGAATAGCCCCCAATGGTCTCATCAGCTCCCTGTCCGTTTAATACAACACGGATTCCATGGGAGGCAGCTAGACGCATGAGCTGGTAGCCCACTACGGCAGTCATCGTGTGCACCGGCTCGTCTTGAAACCAGAGAAGTTGTCGCAAGTCACTCCATAGCTCTGCGGGACTAGTTTCGAGTTGCCTGAGTTGCGCTCGGGTTTGAGTCAACGTGTCGGTAATATATTTCGACTCGTCGAACTCCTTTGCCATATAGCAAAAAGCCTGGAGAGATTCGGACTGCCCAGCAGCCGTCTCACCTCGCTGACGAGCTGCTGCACAAATAATCGCTGTCGAATCAAGTCCCCCGGACAAACATACTCCCACTGGAACATCGCTTCGCATTCGAATTCGAACCGAATCTTCAAACAGCTCCGCAAACGTCGCTGCAGGGTTCTTGGATGCACTCGGAGGCAACTCATCAAGCGACCAAAAAGACCATTGATGCCAGGTGCCATCCAGCGTCAGTTCAAACCCGCTGCCCGGAGGAATCTGCTCGATACCTTGGTAGAACGTCTCAACCTGGCTGTCCAATCGACCCTCGAACAGGAACCTGGCCGCAGTCCGCCAATTGATCTCACCCGGCTGATAGCCAGATGCTCGCAACGCCTTAATCTCCGAAGCGAATTGCATCACATCGGAGGTACGGCTGTAGTACAGCGGTTTGACACCAAATCGATCGCGCGAGCCAAAAATCAGCCGATGTCGACGATCATAGATCACAAACGCCCACATCCCATTGAGTTTGGACAAGCACTCACGACCCCATTCACGATATGCCGCAAGCAGGACCTCGCTGTCCCCACTGGACCGAAACTGATACCCCAATTGACGAAGTTCCGATCGCAGTTCGACATAATTGAAGATTTCGCCGTTGAAGACCAGCACATACTGCCCATCCTCACTGACCATGGGCTGATGGCCCGCTTCTGACAAATCAAGAATCGAAAGACGACGAAATCCCATTCCGACAGCACCATCCAGATAGATGCCACCGTCATCGGGGCCCCGATGAAGCAAACTTTTGGCCATCCGTTCAACGGCCACTCGCTCGATGGGGCGACCATTCAGCCCTATGACGATTGCAATCCCACACATAATAACTATCTGCCACCCCTGCCCTTTCTAGCCTAGCGTCACCGGACACCCATTACTTCGCAATAACCTGGCGAAAGTACTCCGTGGCCTTCCGAATACCATCTTCGAGTTCTACTTTCGGTTCCCATTCTAAGAGACTCTTGGCTCTCGTAATATCAGGCCGACGAACCTTCGGATCATCTGCTGGGAGCGGACGCTCTTCGATGACACTCTTGGAACCGGTAATTTTCAGAATGATCTCAGCAATACCACGAACCGTAAGTTCTCGTGGATTCCCGATATTGACCGGATCATGAATGCTGTCCAGGATAGCGTCGGGCTTCTGAGTGAGGAACTTCGTACGATCAGTGCGTTCCGCCACAGACTTGTCTGATTTCACCATCAATAACGCCACGATACCACGAACCAAATCATCGACATAGCAAAAGCTACGTGTCTGGGAGCCGTCGCCAAAGACCGTCAGCGGTTTTCCCTGAAGGGCCTGTACGATGAAATTCGAGACGACCCGACCATCCTTCGGCCTCATCCTGGGGCCGTACGTATTGAATATCCGAACGATTCTTGTGTCGACTCCATGATATCGGTGATAGGCCATCGTCATAGCCTCAGCAAATCTCTTCGCCTCATCATAGACCCCCCGCGCGCCGATGGGATTCACATTACCCCAGTAGGTTTCCGGTTGAGGATTGAGCAACGGGTCGCCATAGACTTCAGAGGTGCTCGCCAATAGAAACCGGGCCCCTTTGGCTTTCGCCAATCCCAACGCCTTGTGTGTTCCCAAGGCCCCCACCTTCAAAGTCGCAATGGGCATCTCAAGATAATCCTGAGGGCTCGCCGGGGACGCAAAATGCATTACCGCGTCCAATTGCCCATCGACATGCAAATAGTCACACACGTTGTATTTCACAAAGCTGAATTTCGGATTTCCGATCAGGTGAGAAATATTTTCCGCTCGTCCGGTGATCAAATTATCCAGCGCAATCACATCATGCCCCTGCCCAATCAGCAGATCGGATAAGTGACTACCGAGAAACCCTGCTCCACCCGTAATCAGAATTCGCATGAACCAATTCCTCCTTCGTATTCACTATCTTACTGGTTAGTCGAGCTCAAACTCTTTCTTCCAATCAGAATCGCCTTCAAGCGGCTTCTGATCGCCTTTCAGCAACACGCAATTCTCCAGCACGAGCACGTCCATTTCCGTTCGCATAAAACATCGATAGGCATCTTCCGGCGTGCTGACAATTGGTTCCCCCCTCACATTGAAGGAAGTATTTACCAACACGGCATGCCCCGTCTTTGCTTCAAAAGCTTTTAGCAACGAATAGTAGCGTGGATTTGTGTCCTGATGGACAGTTTGAATCCGCGCTGAGTAGTCAAGGTGAGTCACAGCGGGAATATCAGACCGCGGGATATTCAACAGTTCGATCCCCCACAATCCATCTTGCGCGGAACTCACAGGAAGACGTCGTTCTTCTACGACAGGAGCTACGAGTAGCATATAGGGGCTGTCGGCATCGAGGACGAAATAGTCGGAGACTCGTTCGCGCAAGACCGACGGTGCGAAGGGCCGAAACGATTCCCGATACTTAATCTTAAGGTTCATCACAGACTGCATGTCCCGATTGCGCGCATCGCCTAGTATGCTACGGCCTCCCAATGCCCGAGGTCCAAATTCCATTCGTCCCTGTAGCCAACCCACGACCTTCCCTGCAGCAAGTTCTTCGGCTACACGGGCATAGAGTTGATTCTCATCGAGCCTGACATACGGCGCATCAACCTTTTTCAGATAGGCTTCAATTTCCTCGTTGGTATGACAGGGACCTAAATATGATCCCTTAATACCATCCTTGCCGGAAGTCACCTTGCGCGGTTGTTGTTCATACTGATGCCAGGCAGTTAATGCAGCACCTAACGCACCTCCGGCATCGCCTGCAGCAGGCTGTATCCAGAGACCCTTGAAGGGTCCCTCCCGAAGAATACGCCCGTTCCCGACACAATTCAGCGCCACACCACCGGCCATACACATATAGTCTACTCCGGTCTCTCGATGGAGCGTCCGCGACAGACGTAGCATGACCTCTTCTGTCACTTCTTGAACTGAACGAGCTAAATCCATCTCCCGCTGCGTCAGCTTGGATTCAGGTTTGCGAGGTGGCCCCCCAAATACATCATCAAACTTGCCGCCGGTCATCGTCAGTCCGGTGCAATAATTGAAATAATCCATGTTGAGCCGGAACGTTCCATCCGGCTTGAGGTCCAGCAAATGTTCGTAAATCGCTTTCACATACTTCGGCTCGCCATAGGGCGCCAAACCCATTACCTTATACTCGCCCGAATTCACCTTGAAACCCGTATAGTACGTGAAGGCGGAATACAGCAGTCCAATGGAATGAGGGAAAGGAATTTCCCATAGTGGCGTCAACGTGTTCCCTTGCCCAAGCCACGCCGACGTAGTAGCCCACTCCCCAACCCCGTCCATGCACAAAACCACCGCTCTCTCGTAGGGAGAAGGGAAAAAAGCCGATGCCGCATGGGATTCATGGTGCTCGGAAAACAAAATCTGTGGCAGGGAAGATGTCGTCAAGTCCGGGGCATGCTGGAGGAATTCCTTCTGCAGTAAACTCTTCAACAGAAGCTTCTCTTTCAACCACACCGGCATGGCAGCCACGAAAGATTGAACACCCCTAGGCGCAAAAGCAAGATAGGTTTCTAGCAATCGCTCAAACTTCACCAGCGGCTTGTCATAGAAGACGAGGTGCCGCACATCTTTGAGCTCTATCTGTCCTTCACGAAGACAGTAGTCGATGGCTTTATGAGGAAACCCCGGATCATGCTTCTTCCTCGTGAAGCGCTCTTCCTGAGCCGCGGCAATGATTTCCCCGTCGCGCACCAAACATGCGGCACTGTCGTGGTAAAAGGCAGAAATACCAAGAATATTCATCGCGACTCCCCGCCTGTAAAAGAAATGTGTCTCTGCACTAATCTAGCACCGTTTAAGCAATCCCACAGTACTCTGTGAGAGGGGGTAGCCCCGGCTTCTACTGAGATGGTTATTATCATGATACTTACCGGTGGGCCTGGCACTCCTCGATGAAGCCAAGGTATCGATGTGCAATTGCTTCCCAGTTGTATTCTCGACAGGCCCACTCTTTTCCCTGCTTAGCGAGAGTCTCCCGAAAAGCTACGTCAGAACACAACCGGATCAGGCCTGTTGCGAGAGCTCCAGAATCCTCTGCCGGCACCAGAATTCCGGTTGTGCCGTCATGAACAATTTCTGGTACACCGTCAATATTGCTCGCAATGACAGCCTTCCCACATGCCATCGCCTCTGCGATGACCAAAGGCATCCCCTCTGCTCGCGAGGCCAGCACAAAAGCAAGGCACGTCTTCATCAGACTGAGTACCTGCCTATGGGATTGATTGCCCAAAAATCGCACCTGACTTGACACGCCCTGGTCGCGTGACTGGCGTATCAAATTTTCCCGTTCCGGTCCATCACCTGCAACAACAAGCCGCAACACCACACCCCGCTCTTTCGCTTCCCGCAATGCGGCGATCACGAGGTCTATCCCCTTCCGCTGAATCAGGTGTCCAGCGGTCAAAAGATAGTCTGGAGGCAGATCAGAACCCGCCTCACCTGCTTCCACCGACCGGATAACGTCTAGCGGTGCGCCATTGGGAAGCTGTCGACTGCGCCTAAGCTGGACGCCCTGCAAAACTGATTCAACTTTGGCCAGGAGCGTTCGTGAGACGCCCAACACCAGGTCAGCCTTCTCCAATAAGAACCGAACCAATCGTTGTTCTCGCCGATCCCATAGACATAAGTCATGCGCATCGTTTCCTTGATAGGTGATGAGCAGAGTTCCTCCGAATACACGCTTTAATATCCCAAAATAGAACATCGCAGGAAGCGGATACTGAATTAACACTGCATCCAGCTGTTTCTTCTTAGCCAGCCAGATGAGTTGTACCATCGTAATCGGAAACCAAATACAACACATGACCATGGCACGAAGAGGATACTGCGAAGAGACAGGCGACCGGAGATACATGCCGTAGACTGGGATTTCATCCAGTGTTTCAATTTGACGAAGCCGATTCTCGCGGTCGGCAACAAAAATGGTGATATTGTGACCTTTCTTCTGAAATTCCCCCGTCAACCGCGCAACAACGGTACTGATCCCCCCGGTGAGGGAAGGTCTCCAGGGGGTAACGAGCATAATGTTCATAGTTGAATTGCACCCACTCCTACAAACCGCCTGCCGCTTTCGTTATTAAACCAGAGGGTTCGTTGCCGTCAGGACACTTGCCGACTGACATAGGTCTTGGCGAAGTCCATATACAGCTCCAGATTTAGCGGCCACTGTCGGATTAGGGCACCAAGCCGTTGCCGCGCTACTGCACCCGAACATTCCCGTCGCTCAAGATACGCCAGTTGCCGCTGAGTTGTGTACAGCTGAGCTTTCACCAGTTGCATGATCTCAGGCCCCTGCGACCGTTCAAGACCATACTCCGTTGAGAGAATTTCGTATATCTTCACAAAATCTCCCAGAAGCCGACGCTGGCTGGACATGAGACTCCCCGCCCTCCAGCGATATTGGCCCAGCGGTTCAGGCAGATATCCAATTCCATACCCCTGTAGGCCCACACTAATCCAATGCAAATAATCCTGAGCAACCGGCAGGCGCGGATCAAATTTTCCTGCATCGTCAAATGCGGTGCGACGCTCCACCACCGTCAACGTCTGGATATGAGACCGCAGCAACAGATCCCTGACACACTGCCCCTGGGGAATAGGTCTCTTGGTGTCCTGATTGAAGCAGGCGTGCAGGACTGTGTCCTGTTCATCGATTACCGACACCTCTGTATGGACAAATCCGCAGGTGGAATGCGCATCAAGAAATTCGACCTGTCGAGACAACTTGTCGGGGCGCCAAAGATCATCGGCGTCCAGGTAAGCGATAAGTTCTCCGCTCGCTCTCGACAGGGCTGCATTCCGTGCCGCCGAAGCCCCCTGATTGGTTTGATAGACGTACCGTACCGATTCCTCGTAGGCCGCTATCAACGCCTGGGTGCCATCCGTCGATCCATCATCGACGACAATGATTTCGAAATCTCGGTAGGTCTGTCTCAACGCAGAGTCGATAGTCCGCCCAAGAAATTTGGCACAGTTATAAGTCGGAACTACTACGGATACGCGGGGCATGTGGGAATGTACCCAGGAAAAGCGACCTATACAACCTTGCCCGACAGCCGCGGTCGCAAAGCGGCCAGTGTCTTCTCCGTCGCAGTCTCCCAGGAAAACCACTCGGCGGCAAGCTTGACAGCACCAGATCGAAGGCGTTCACGAAGATCAGCACGGTCCATCACTTCCAGCAGGAGCCTCGTCACGGCCAGATGATCTTTGGGTTCGCAGGTCAGAACATTTTCTCCATGGACAAATGCCTTGTCCATTAAAGGCCCGCGCGTCACGATGATGGGAAGCCCGTGCGCAACCATCGAAGCGAAGGAGCTGTTGTTTAGCTGAACGCCTTCAAGAAAAGGTAGCACACATACGTCTGACGCATGAAGAAACAGCGATGCTTCCTCCTCCTCAGACTTAAATGCGCCTGTCCATGTTGTGACTCCGTCTATGTGCAACTCCTTCGCAAGCGCCTGCATCTCATCAAAATAGGAGGCACCACCTTCAACCTCCAAGCCAACCTTCCCTCCAATGAACAGGAGACGGGCTTCGGGTCGTTGCGCGGATACAGCCGCAAAAGCCCGTAACAGTGTTTCAATGCCTTTAATCGGATAGAGATATCCGAAAAACGTGACAACAAATTCGGATGACGTGATGCCTAACCGTTTCCGTCCGCGTTCGCGTGCCGTGCCCCCCGCATTCGACGCGATGAACAAGTTCGGAGGTGGAGGGATTAACGCCACCTTTGGGCTGACGGGAGGCCATTCTTCGTGCAACATAGCACGGTGACGTTCGCACAATGCGATGACAACATCACTATCCCGCAACAGTGTCCCCGAGCTATACGCCACATCCTTCCCGCCAGCCCATTGAACCATCAGCTTCCTGAACAAACGCGAAACAATGCCTGTCTTCGACGGATCAGCCCCCACAAACGCGCTCTCATACCGGGTTACAAACGGAACGTTTCGAAACAACCCCTTGGAAAGCGTGGGCAGGAAAGTCACCATTGGATGAAATTTGTACATGAGTCCGATATACATGAGAAACACAGCATCCGGCGAACAGTTTTTGAGAAAAGACCGAACCCTTAGCAACTCAAGCCAGCCCCATGTCTGCATGATAGGATACACGCGAATCTGAGGATCGTCGGTACCAACATTGCCAACCGACGTGAGCACATGTACGTCAATACCCCGCTCAGTCAATTGCCGACACAAGTGGTAGGTATTGGTAGCCTCCCCTGCATGCATCGGAAGATAGGCTGCTGAAATTACCAGGACCTTCATGGCGTATGTATTTCTTCCAAGTCTGAGTTAGCACAGATTTTTCAGATCGGCCCATTCATCGCAGCAGCCCGTTTCATCCAGGACTGGTGAATTTCCTCGAAGATGTGCTTCAACGTTTTCGTAATCCCCCAGCCGGGATACTGCGTCGTCATTTTCTTCAGATTACTGATATAGCAAATATGATCACCTTCGCGATTCTTGTCGACATATTCATACAGCATCTTCTTACCAGAAATAGCTTCGATCATCTCGAATGCCTCATAAATGGAGCAACTGTTTCCACGCCCCCCTCCGAGGTTGTACACCTCACCGCTTCGTGGGTTCTCGATGAACGCGTGAATGAATCGTGCGACATCCAGGGAATGAATATTGTCCCGAACCTGTTTTCCTTTATAGCCGAAGATGCTGTACTTCTTACCTTCCAAATTGCATTTGACGAGATAACTCAAAAATCCATGCAACTCCACGCCTGAATGATTGGGTCCGGTGAGGCAACCTCCACGCAAACAACAGGTCTTCATGCCGAAATAACGCCCATATTCCTGCACCATGACATCCGCGGCCACTTTCGAGGCACCGAAAAGCGAATGCTTTGACTGATCGATGCGCATGTGCTCCGTGATTCCATCAAAATCATTGGGAGACGCATAATCCCAACGTTTATCCTGCTCCACGAGGGGCAACTCATTCGGGGCATCGCCATACACTTTATTCGTAGACATATGGACAAACACTGCTCCTGGCGTGTGCAACCTGGTCGCTTCAAGGAGGTTCAGCGTACCCACCGCATTGGTATCGAAATCATCGAACGGAATCTTGGCCGCGAGATCATGCGAGGGCTGTGCTGCCGTATGCACAATCACATCAGGCTTGAGCTCTTGAATGAGCGCCAATGCACCCTTGCGGTCTCGGATGTCGAGTTCATGGTGGCGGAACTGTTTCAGATCAGCCTGCAGCCTGCGTTGATTCCAACGCGTGTCGCCTTGTGGTCCAAAAAACGTGGCCCGAGTGTTGTTGTCAACTCCATGAATTGACCATCCTTGACCATGGAAGTACGCGCACACCTCAGAACCGATGAGACCAGAAGACCCGGTAACAAGCATTCGCTTCATGATGTGCTTACTCCCTCCCTATTCTCGACTCACTATACTCAACATTCATCAAGGGCGGGCTCCAGTTCTCATTTCAGCGCGAAAATGACTGGCGAGCGCCTCTGCTGCCAATTGATGCCCCCGCTCATTCCAATGACCACCATCTGCAGCGTAGACGTCTTCCCCACGATGGTGGGCTTCATGAACTACCGACGCCACATCGTCCCAATAGGCAATGCCATGACGGGCCGAGATGTCACGAAATGCTTGATCGTAGGGCTCGGCTCGCACGCAATTGAATGCCATGATCGATCGATTTCCCACTTTCCTCCGGACCCTCCCCATCAACTCATCGGTAACTCCTACCGCACGAACAAATCCAGGATGTCGCATCCCCTCCGATTCAATAGCCACTTCAACCGTGTCACGAGTCCTCACCGCTCGCAGCCGGTCAATACGGCTCACAATAAAATAGAGGAACCGACTCCTACGGTTGATCCACTCTCGAACTTGAAGTGAGGACTCCTTCGGTGATAACAGCTGCACCTGCCCCTTCTGCAAATAAGGCCTGACCCACCCATTGTTATTCACAAGGCTCAATCGCTCAAGCTCATTATCATTATTGATAAAGTCGTTCGCGCAATACTGCCAGAGAATGACGTCTGGTCGAATGGTATCGATATACCGATCGAGTATCATGAGTTCCTGCAGTGTCCCGTAACCACCAGCACCGTAAGCAAATACCTCAACGCCCAGTAGCTGGGCTAATAAAGCATGGTACGTACGATCATCCGAAACTGCCGTGGCATGAGTAAACGAATCGCCAATCACCAGAAGCCGAATTTTCTTGGAGTCGAGATCGCCGAACTGGCGAAATCCGTACTGTTTTTGAGAGCGCCGAACTGTATAGGGCCGACCTGCATTGGTTCTCTCTACCAATGTCTCCTGGTAATGTTCGGTCGCTTTCCAGCCGAGTTCGTGATCTAGGCTAATAGGTCCAATCCTTCCACCGTCGACACTTTCGAAAAATGGAATTCCGTCTCTCAGCAAATGGATAGACCGAATCGTCAGTTCGCCAAGACCAAGCATGATCGCAGCAGAAACTACCGTGGCGACACCTAGCGCCACGACCATCGCAAAACGTCTTGCCATCGCCGACCCCATCTGTGGCTACACTGGCCCTGTCGATCAAGCCGCGTGCGGCGTAATCAGATAGGGTTCCCAAAAAGAGCGATCGTAGCGTGGCCAGGCATGACATCCAAATGGCAACTGGTGGTGATTCATGTCGTAACACAAGCGAGGTGCCACCTCGAACGCAAAGCGCAGGCCGACTTCGACCGAGGCGACTCTGAAGTCAGGCACATAGTGCTTGGCACGATCAGACCAAAAATGGTCTTCATTCTTGGTCCCGTCAGGACGGAGGTGCCACTGTGACATCTCAAGACGTGCATTGTTCAGCCAGGATAGCCGCTTTGCAAAACGCCTCGGCAGATTAAGCATTCGGACATAGGCAGGCATTCCTGCATACCTCTCCCGCCAATATTCTTCCGGCTCCATCCAATAGACGTCCGATTGGAATACCTTGAGGAAACTCTCGATCTTCCGCAGAGACAACCCGCCATTTCCCACCCGTGCTTCCTTCACCCAGGGGCTGTCCGCACAGTGAATCCATGGAGGACCGATATAGTCCAGCCCCATATCGCACCAGGCTTCTAACTGATCCGAAAACACCAACGCATCAAGATGATAAATCAGTATGTATTGGTACTCACTGAAGGAACGGTAAAAGGTTTCGGACAATAGGAGGCGTGTATTCGCGGCAACACTCCCGAAATATTCATCGCCAAAACGCTTGAGCGAACAGCTGGGTAAATCGATGTTGAGTGAGTTCGGCACCACCAGATACTTGTCATACGCATGCAGATAATGTGTGAGATGTTGAAAAGAGATCTGCTCATCAGGAGTGAGCTCACTCCGATTATGCATCGGCACTACGACAGCTACTTTTTTTTGATGTGTATTCACCGTTTCAACCTGTCCATTTCAAAGCATTCTGTTCTGATCGACCTCAAGAACGCAAGAATCGGAGCCACCGCAGGCCACAAACAGGTATGTAGCAGAACACACTTACCGGCTCGATATTTCGACACACACGATCGGCAGACGTCACAGTTTCCCTAACTGCCTGACCACCTCTTCGCCTACGAGCTTATGCCCGGCTTCATTGTAGTGAGCGTATCGTCGAAACGGAAAAAGCGATAAGGGATCCGGATGGGTGACAAATACCTCATGCATGTCCATTACATGCACCTTCAACCGCCTGGCGATCCCCAGCACGTTGTCGCGATCCTTGCTGGCCAGTTCAGGGAGGCGATATCGTTCCCACGTTGGCAGATAGACAAATACGACACGCCCTTCCCAGGTCTTTGCCGTCGCCTGGGCCTCGGCCAGAATATGCTCGAACAGTTGAAGGTCTTCCGGAGCAGCGGGTGCGCCGGAATGACGAAGGAACTCCATCAATTCAGCCGGAAACCCCTGTTCTGCTGGGCGGCGCTCATAAAATGACTGCACGGCATGACGGAGATGGTGAAGCTTCAGGATGTTCTCAAGAGAGATCGGAGCGGTCGCCTTTGCCATTGCGGCATCAAGATAGTCCCTCAACAAACGATCGATTTCAAGTTGCCGCTCAAATAAGTGTTGAGAAAATGAGGGTGACAAATACTTCATCAAGAGCGGAGAGTTCTTCTCCCATCCGTCGAGATCTCTGAGATCATTGCCTTCATAATAAAACCACAGCACCAGTTTCGGCTTAAGAACCGGACCGTACTCTTTAAGCGTCGCTAAGCTCGTGAGCGGACCATGGCTATTTACGCCCAAATTCATCGTATTCGGATGATGTCCCCGGACCACTGCCACGAATCCTTTATCTGACGAAACGCACACTCCATGGGTATAGGAATCACCCAGCGCAAGAAGTTCGACCGGTCTGTGTTCCCACATGCCACGCGGATTGTGAAAGCCGTGCTCATCGCTTTCGTATACGACATACTCCCCGCTCTCGTTGCAAAATACCGTCGTCGTAGCGGCCATTCCAGCCACTGGCAAGAATTCCTCCTGCTGGCTAGTCAGTACGGATTGGATACTGTCACTGGATGACGGTGCAAACAGGACCATTGGGAAGACATCCGGATACGCATTGACGCCATGTGCCCGCATATCCAGGATCACCTCCAACCGCGAACGAGCATCGAACTTCTGGTGAGTCTCCTGCACAGTCTTCATTCGTTCAGCCGCAACCCGTACGTTTTCGTCCTGAGGGAAGCTTAACCACCCTTGAGCCCCCAAGGAGGTAATTGCTGTGCCGGAATAGGCGAGGAGCAATTCAGCCAGATATACCGCGACACATGTGGATACGCCGACAAGCACACTGTTGATCCTGGCGGATTCCGACATTCGTACGCCGAGCGCCAGTATCACTGCAAGCCCCACGAACACCAGATAGCGGAGCGACATGCCATGGCGCCATGCCAAGAAAGCGAACAAGCCCGCACAGAGCGCAGCCCCTAACAAAAGCACACAATTTGCCAATATTCCCAGCTGACGCCCAAGCTTAGCCATTCGTCGGTGCGCTCCCTACGCCCCACAGAGGCTTGACGGCGAAGACATGGTCCTCCGCCTTCTCCGAATCGAACATCTTTCGGCAAATGCTGCTATCGTCTTCCATGCTTTGCCAAAATCATTTCTATCGTTGCACGATAGGAACGCGCAAATTTCTCCGGCGTGTTATTGTTGTGGGCCGCTTCCCACGCTTTTTTAGCCTTCCGACGCAATTCATCCACAGACATCGCGGCAATCTCGCGCACCTGACGCATGATGGTTTCGATCGAGGCGTCCGCCAAAAGGAAACCAAAATTCTCCACGTCAATTGAAGCTTCATAGGTCACCACAGGGATTACCCCTGCAGCCATGGTCTCTACCACAGCCGCCGCCCCTGCCTCAGAACAAGAGGGAAAGACATGTGCGAGGGATTGCTCCAAAACCATTCGAAACTCCTCACTGGACTTATCAAGCCAACCTACACACTTGATATTCGGCGTGTGGAACAATTCCTTCCGATAAACATTCACAAACTCTGGTTCATTGCTTACGGGGCCCACAATGGTAAGCTGGTATTCCGGCATTCTCGCGAAAGCCTCCAGCACCAAGTCGAGTCCCTTGTGAACCATTCCTCGACTTCCAAACCAAAGAAACCGGTGGCGGGACACATCGAAGTCTTTGTTCTCCGGCCAAGGCCACATCTGCTGGACAACCATGGGTAACCGAAAAATCGGCTTATCCGCATAGGTATATGTGTTCACCGTAAACTCATTGCCGCAGGTCGTGAGGTAATCCGCGTGTTCAACCCCTAAATGCGGTGTTTCCAATCGATTCGCCGGAACCGTGAGCCCCTTCCGCCGTTGAAACGCCAACATTCTGCCCATTTCAGCCGCGTTTTGGTAGACAATCTGAGCCGTATCACAGTGCAAAATCTTGATGCAGGTAGAAGGCAAATAAGGTTGTAGTCGCTGCAAATTCAGACGTGTATCAACCACAATATCGTATGGCTTCCAGGGAATGAATCTCTGATTCTCACAGTGAATCACATCTACGTCATAGCCCAAATCGACAAAGGTCTGCGCCATGATGATAGTCTTCAGAAACTGAGGGTGGCTGGTGGGTATGGGTTGCTCTCGCATTTTACAGAGCAACCCGTGATTGTCGTAAGAAATTAACACGTGACCGTGTGAACTTCCCGCGGCGTGCAAGAAAACAACACCCCCACGGAACTGAGGCCAGACACGGCGAGCCGCAGCAATCACTTCTCGTACCCATAGATACAGTTGGTACCGTTGCAAGTATCGCCACAATCGTTTCAACACGTCGCCCTCTGCCACCCTTCAGGAATCGGCCACCCAACTTGCCGCCAGCCATCTACTGCGGCAATCCATTGATGGGAATCCAGAGGATGGGAATCGATATGATGCATCCCGCCTTGGGTCCAGAGCCTCCAGCTCGGACCGAATAATGGACCACGCGAAGCGGGCTGCTCACGGTAGGTTGAAGGAGTCAGCTCCGTAATTTCGAACGCCCGCACCCTGGTTCCATAGACCGGAAAACAGTCCTGGGCAAACCTGAGGATACGATCGCCCACAACCACGACTCGTCCCGCCGGCCTTGCGATATGGGGGTTCTCTTGAATGATCGGAGATCGAGGATGCTCCTGCCAGGGCCCCCGAAGGTCAGGAGCATGATAGAGACGAAGCGTATCGTGAGCCAAGGTAGGGTTGGTTTCACTGAATAACCACCATCTACCGTGATGATAAAAGATTGAACTATCATTGAAACGATGGCCTCGGAGCAATGTGTCGGTACACTCCCACTTTGTCGGAAATGATCGAGCCTCGTAGAGACGCACACTCTCCGCCTGGTGGGTTTCCGGAATCATGTAATATCGGCCGTGCCACTCGAAGACGTAGGGATAGGACAGGTGAAATGATTCTTGTAATACAACTTTCTGATAGGTCCAGGCAAACCCATCCTTGCTGGTAGCCCAGGCAATCTCGCCACGATCAGCATCAAAATTATACACCTCGAAAAACATGTGCCACAGATCCCCGACTCGAAGCAGGAATGGATCCGCGACGAACATCGCCCTCACGTCCGAAACATCTTCCCGAGTTAGTACCGGATTGAGTCCGCCTGGCGCGTGACGAAGACGCAAGGGCGACGCACCGGTGACAATCCCTATCGACCAGAGTTGATGAATGGCCCCCTGTTCCCCCAACAATCGGTCCGCAATGCTCAAAGGACAAAGCTCGCGAATTTTTCGCTTCGCATACCACTTTAGGACCTGCTGCATCGCTGTGGCGGTCATGCATACCCCATAGCAGCATGAGTAGTGTACCAAGCAATCGTCCGCCTCAAGCCCTCATCCAGGGAAATCTGTGCACGCCACTTCAACAGTTGGTTGATTTGCATGATATCGGCGCTTCGCACCGGTTCCGACGGGCGATCCGGCAACATACCGAATAGCGGTTGCGTCTGCTCTCCCATCAGTAAGAAAATCCGCTCGACCACTGACCGGACTGTCCGGTTAGTTCCCGTTCCCACATCAAAACAGTTCCCCTCAATGTCCGGAACCGCCGCAGCCGCCAGGAACGCCTCCACGAGATCATCGATAAAAATCCAATCCACCTCCCAGAGGCAGGAAGACAGCCGAGGGGATTCTCGCCTGAGAAGTGAAAGAATGACTGACGGAATAATTTTGCTTCGGTCCTGGCCGGGCCCGAATGTCATGAATGGAGTAAGAACTACGGTCGGCGTCTGATAGAGCAGATGAAACATTCTCGCATAGGCGCTCGACGTCCATTTCGCCGCCGCATAGGGAGAACTTGGAATCGGTGCGTGCTCGCTCCAAGCCGGTTCAGTAAGTGATCCGGTCATCACAATACGGCCAGAGCCAGCCTCTGTTCCCGCCACAAGTATATTAACAGCGCTTACCACAAGCCCTTCGAGGGTAGGTAATACGAGATCAAGATCCGGTTTCGCGCCGGCAGAGCCAGCCAAATGGTACACCACCATTGGCTTCAAGTCCGTCAGCAGTTTCCGCACACGATCGATGGCCGTAAGATCAACCTGCCACCAATTCGGCCCACCCGGCTGCGATCTCCGCTCAACGCGTGAAGTCGCGTGTACTTCCGCCCCCAGCTCGAGCAACCGTCGACACAGATGTGATCCGAGAAACCCACTGCCTCCCGTTACGAGTATTCTTTGGCCACGCCACCGATTAAGATTTGGCATAGAAGCAATACGTTTACAGAGACGAAGTAGGGACATCCTTTGGCTTGTACTGCAACTCGCCGTTTTCCTGCACGCCATCATCGTAGAGTGCGACGATCTCGGCAGGGATCTGGGACAAGTCTGTTCCGCGCAGGTAGTCTCGCATGGTCGTTCCCGTGCACTCTTCATCAACGTGAGGTGCGCCCCGGCGAGCGGCAGCATCATCCACATTCACCACACGGAAATCGATACTGAATCGGGTCTTGCCGGAGGTATTCGGCACACTCGAATGCAGCTGAGCCGCCGAAAACAGAATAATTCCGCCGGCAGGAACAATGATGCGAATTTGGGGATCGATCTCAATCGTTTCAATAGGCTTGGAAAGAGGTCGTGGGTCGGCTTTCAGAAATTGAGAGACATGTCCACCCCGATGTTGCTTGTTCCACTCGTAGTAATTGTGACTGCGGGAATCATTCTTGACAGCCCGATTCCAGTACTTGGGATGAAAGGCCATCGCATTATCCGAACGGATGTCGTAAATAGGAATCCACCAATTGATTTGACAAGGCGGGGCTGAATACCAGGTATCCCGATGCGGATGCCACGCATACGCTATTCCGGTCGTCAGATAGTTATCGCTGGTTGAACTTCGCATTTTGGGGACATCAAAGTAAGTTTTCTCGGGATCAGCCCCCATCTCCGCCAACAACGCTCTCAGGTGTTTCTTGGAATCCTGGTGATGAATAAAGTGTGGCTTCAGTTTACCTAGCACTTCGGCGTATTGCTCAACCGGCAAGTGATATTGCGCGGTCTCAGGATCGAGCGGGGCAAAAGCCTCTTCGATCAACTTGCGTGCATGGGCCACTAACGCTAGGGAATGCTCTCGAGGTGAATACGCTACCAGCTGCCCTTCAAAAATCAGTTTCCTTCTCTCGTCATCAGTCAATTGGGCATCATAGTAAATTGTGTTATTCATTCGGTACCTCCTTTGGCGTTACGCGCTTGATGATGCGCGTTCGCAACTGGACCGCGACACGGCGCTCACTCACAAACACCCAGACCCTCCAAGAACCATCGCATTGCGGCTAGCATCACTGAGAGTTCTGATTCCCATCTGCGCACGCTCTCGGCACCCTAACCAGCAGGACGTAGCAATCCCTGACCTTCCAACGCATCAGCGGCTAGCTTGATGGTTGAAAAGGGCAACCCCGCTCGCTCAGCTATTTGCAATAAGGTGTGCGCCCCGTCAGACAGGTTCAAGACCCAGAGAAGAGCCATTTCCGCGCTCTGCCCCGTGACGTTTCCTCCGATTGTGCGATAGAGACCACGTTTGCCTAGCTGTGGTTCGCCATGGGGGGACGTGTTGACGTACCCCCTATTTGACTCCAACACCTCTACGACTGACTGGACCACTTGGAGGGATCGCGACAGTGATGTCGGTTTGACAAAATCAAGATTGTCGGCAGACGTGTGATACTCCGGATACCCTCCATTCGCCCGACGCATGAAACATCCGACGGGAAGGTTAAATCCCGGTGAACCATACTGGCGCTCATCGTATCCATATGGGATAAATTCAGTGACCGCAAACGACTCTCCCGAGTGTCGTAAGACATGGGCAAATGCCGCATCAATGTCGGCATTGCCATCTCGACTTTTCTTGTAGGTGAAGCCCCCCTCATCACCCACGCCGGTCAGGACAAAGCCATGCTTGATGTTGGACACCTTCTGCTGGTTGAGGGCTAGCCAGGTGATCGCCCCGATAGTAACCGGAAGGAAGAGGAAACGATATGAGTATCGACGTGAGCCAGTCTGTAACGATTTAGCCAGGAACGTCGCTACCGCAATTCCTGATAGGTTGTCATTACACAGTGATGGATGGCAGGCATGACATGAAATGAGCACCTCTTCTGTAGTGTCCCCGGGCAAATAGTATTCGCCATAGGTGAGGTGTCCCGGCTTCAAGGACGAGTCAATCACGACGTCATAGTCTTCATCACGAAGGTCCAGATATTTACGATGGCTCAGACAAAATCCCCAGGACTCTTTGTAATAGGACGTTCTATAGGGGATCCAATCCGGATGATCCGGCAGCGTGAAGAGGTGCGCTTTGAGCTCGCGTAGCGGCATACGCGCTGCGGTCGGGATGCTATAACTCACCACATGCAAGTTGGATTGCTTAAAATCAATAACTCGCACCCCCTGACGATCAGCCACGTATGCATCCCGAATATTCCACTCGAGCGGGACCGTCCAATCAAACACCTGCGTTCCGCTTGGCACGGCAGTTATGCTCAACGGGATATGCTGTTGAATGCGCCCGAACGTGTCCCGGATACCCTGTCCTGTAATACTTCGACAGATCGGATAGAGTTCAGAGATAAATCGATACATCTCCTCGCCGCAACCGTCCGGCAAAACTCTGCTTGCATCAAAACTCTTCACGTCACCAGGCCCCTCAATATCCTCACCCACCAAGATTCATTCGGCAAAACAGCTTCTCTCTACACATCGATCAGGGGCATATTCGAACTTCCGGAATCGGCACAACAAACTGCCCACCCCAATTTCTGACGTAGCTCATTTGCTTCATGATTTCTTCTTTGAGATTCCAGGCAAGAATCAACACATAGTCGGGCTTCGTTTCCTTGATGCGTTCGGGGTCATGAATGGGAATATGCACCCCGGGTAGCCAGTGTCCTTGCTTGTACGTGCTTCTATCCACGAGATAGTCAACAAAGTCCTGGCGTACCCCGCAATAATTGAGCAGCGTACTGGCCTTCGCCGCGGCACCATATGCGACTACTGATTTCCCTTCACGTTTTGCCCGAATCAGGAACTCCAAAAGCGCTCGTTTCGTCTCCCGGGCTTTCTCAGAAAAAGAAAGATAGTGAGCGAGTGTCGCGAATCCCTGTATTTCTTCCTTCTTCTTCAGGGCCATCAACCGCTCGGTCACCGGCTTTGAATGATGCTCATCATGACGAGCGTAGATTCTCAACGAACCACCATGCGTCGATATTTCATCGACATCGAAAATGGTCAGGCCATGTTTCGCGAAGACCTGGTTCACGGTAGTCAGTGAAAAGTAGGAAAAATGCTCATGATAAATCGTATCGAACTGATTCAGGCCCATGAGATGCATCAGATGAGGAAACTCAATCGTGATAATCCCCTCAGGTGCCAAGAGGATTTTGAGCCCTCCGACGAAATCATTCAGGTCCGGCACGTGCGCCAAGACATTATTGCCGATGATCAAGTCAGGACGCCTTTCCTCCGCTACTAACTCTCGTGCCGTCTGGGTCCCGAAAAACTTCACGCAGGACGGAACACCCTTCTTGACGGCCACTTCAGCCACATTCTTGGCCGGTTCGATCCCCAGCACGCGAATGCCTCGTGCCACAAAATTTTGCAGTAGATAGCCGTCATTGCTCGCGATCTCCACGACATAACTTTTGGCGCTCAGCGAGAATCGTTCCACGGCCATATCGACATAATCTTTGGCATGTTGGAGAAACACGTCGGAGAACGAAGAGAAATATGCGTAATCGGAGAAGATGTGGTCAGGGCTCTCAAATTCTTCTAGTTGGACTAACAGACACCGCTCACACACAAATGCCCGTAACGGATAGAACGGCTCCATCTGGTTTAGTTGATGGGCCTTTAAATATGAATTGGCCAACGGAGACATGCCCAGATCAAGAAAGACGTGCTGCAGAAGCGTCCCACAAAATCGACATCCGTCACGAAGCATGACCTGTTCTCCTTTGGCTAGAACGATAACGATACGGGCGCGCAGTCACTCAAGGGAGTCTTTCTCTAGGTAGATTCTGGCGTGTATCCAACGCCGCGCCACACGACCCCTGCCGCGGCCATTGCTGCAGGCTCGAATACGCCACGACCATCAATCACAAGAGCACGGGTCATCAATTTTTGAAAATTAGTCGGCTGAATACTTCGATACTCTGGCCACGCCGTCACGAGACAACAGGCGTCGCTCTTCCTCAACGCTTCAGCCCAATCTTCAGCAAACACGACATCCCGGAATTCCGGCCGCTTCTTCGCATGGGGCATGGCAATGGGGTCATGGACGAGCACCTTCGCGCCTTTCTTCCGAAGCTCAGCCACCAAGGGCAAAGCCGGTGATTCCCGCAAATCATCCGTTCCAGGTTTAAATGCGAGGCCCAGCACGGCCACAGTCTTGCCTGCTAGGCTCAACTCTTTTTCCAGCAGGGCAACCATTCGGAGAGGCTGGTCGGCATTAATGTCCAACACGGCGTCCAACATCCGAGTCTGTTCGCCCACCGTACGCCCAAAGCTTCGAAGCGCCGCCACATCTTTCGGAAAACAACTGCCGCCAAACCCCAAACCATGCCAAAGATACTCCGTTACTCCTGCCGCCCCACCTACCGGTCCATTGATTGGCGTGAGCCGCCTATCAAGATGAACCCCCTTCCACACCAAACGTGCGTCGACACCGGGTACTGCGGAACACATATTGCCGATTTCATTCGAGAATGAAATCATCGTGGCAAGCAGGGAATTTGATACATACTTAATCATCTCAGCCGTGCGCGGGGTTGTCACCAATTTAGGACAGGTGAAATCGGCATAGACGTTTAGAAACACCTCTGCGGTCATGGAGTCTGTGGCACCGACCACAATGCGGTCCGGAACACGAAAGTCCTCGACGGCACGACCTTCCCTCAAAAACTCCGGATTCATGCACAACCCCCAGCCGTCGCCCACTTTCCTACCCGAGTGAGACTCAATAGCAGCCTTCACCGGTCCCTCCGTGGTTCCAGGCAATACCGTACTCTTCACTGCCACAACATGGTATCCACGTTTACTCGCTAGAGCTGACCCGATTTCCTTTGCGGCAGCCACAATTTGCGACATGTCCATCCGACCATCCACCGTGGGCGTACCAACACAGATTAGCGTTACATCAGAACCAAGAATGGCGGTCTTGGCATCCGTGGTGGCAGACAGCGTTCCCTTGTCGCGCGCCGAACGGAGTAAATTATCTAATCCTATTTCATGAATCGGTGGACGTCCGGCGTTAATTTCCTGTACCACCTCAGGCCTGATATCGATACAGGTCACCTGATGCCCGCGCTCTGCCAAGCAGGTCCCTGATACAAGCCCCACGTATCCTGTCCCCATCACTGATATCTTCATGGTCACCCTAATGGTTAGCCGACACGTTCATCTTTCGCCAGCTCTTCCAAGCCAACGAACTTCTTGTACCACTGTAGCATTCTGCTCAGTCCAAACCGGAGATCGACCAGCGGGGTATAGCCGAGAAGCGATCGAGACTTCTCAAGATTCGGGCAACGGCGGTTAGGATTATCCGTCAGATAGTCGACTTCCTCACTCGGCGTATGGATAACTTTCCGCTTACTACCGGCCACCTCCAGCAACATACGCCCAAGCTCACGCATTGAAATTTCGGGAGAATCACTACCTATGTTGAACGGTTCAGCATGATGCGATGATAATAGGGTCAAGAGATATCCGGTCAGTGCATCCGAGACATAGCAAAACGTGCGGGTCGGACTCCCATCCGAGCGAAGGACGATATCGCGATCGGCCAGGATATCGCGACAAAAATCAGGCAACACGCGGCCGTCGGCCAGACGCAATCCAGGGCCAAAGTTGTTAAACGGTCGGACGATCTTCGCGCGCACATCATGTTGCTGATGGTACAAATAGCAGAGCGTCTCGCCCAAACGCTTCGATTCGTCATAACACGCCCGAGGACCGATACATGACACATTGCCACGATAGGCTTCGTTCGTTGGAATTTCATGAGCCGGCGGATCACCGTAAATCTCACTTGAGCTGAAGTAGAGGATACTTTCAGCCCGATGACTCTTGGCAAGCTCGAGCATATGCCGCAAACCGGAGATATTCGTATCCAAAGTTTCCAACGGGTATTGTCGATACACTTTCGGGCTGGCTATGGATGCACCGTGAATAATGAAATCGAACCGATGGCCCGCTGGTCCTGTCCAGGGCTTGGTAATATCTTGTCGAACCAGCTGTATGTCGGGGCTTGCAGCGACTAGCTCAGTCAGCCAGCGTGGACAACCCCGAATGTAATTGTCGGCGGCGACAATGGACAGACGCCCAGTCTTTAAGAGGTTCCTATTGAGATACGAAAAAAAATGGAGGAATCCGAACCCGAGAAATCCCGCTGCCCCCGTAACAAGAATATGCTTCCCGCGAAACGCCTCCAACCGAGGGCCCAGCGTCTTCTCCATTCGCACCCAATCTTCATCCAACCATGCCTGCGCCTGTGCGAACAAAGATGTATCAGCCGTCATTGACATTTGCTCCTCTCTGCCGGTCCACGATGCCGCCGAACGTCCGCGACTTTATGCATTTCAGAATCCCTATATTCAGTGTTCGTCACCATAACTTCCAGGGAGCCTTGCCAGAATTCCACAACTCCTCCAGGTAACTTTTTTCTTTTAGGGTATCCATGCACGACCAGAATCCGTAGTGTTTATACCCTACCATCTCGCCGGCGTGAGCGAGACGTTCGACAGGCTCACGCTCCCACGCCGTATGATCACCATCAATATAGTCCAGGGCTTTTGTGTTGAGGACAAAAAATCCGCCGTTGATCCACCCTTCCCCAGACTCAGGCTTCTCAAAAAACTCAGTCACTCGGTCTCCGTCAAACCCAATCCGACCAAATCTCGCTGGGGACCGGACTGAGGTCATGGTTGCAATTTTTCCATGGGAACGATGAAACTCCAGCAACTTGCTAATGTTCAGATCTGCCACGCCGTCTCCGTACGTCAACATGAATGTTTCATCGTTTTCTAGCCATTTCTTCAAACGCCTTACCCGTCCACCCGTCTGCGTTGTCTGTCCTGTATCGGCCAGATGAACGGTCCACTTCGGCTGGTTTCCATCATGGATTGTCGTTTTTCCCGTTGAAAGATCCACCGACAAGTCATTGTTGATGGCAAAGAAATTCAGGAAGTACTCTTTGATCATTTCCCCTTTGTAGCCAAGGGCGATGATAAACTCGGTCACCCCATACACCGCATGAATTTGCATGATATGCCAGAGGATTGGCTTGCCGCCGATTTCAACCATCGGCTTTGGACGAAGCACTGTTTCCTCGGACAATCGAGTTCCCAATCCCCCAGCTAAAATCACCGCTTTCATGTCCCTACCTCCAGCAATCAATCATTGTCGCCATCCGTACTGACATGGAAACCTACGTCAGAGCGTCGAGTACACTTCCTTCGCCTTCCCAGCATACGCCTACCTGCAGCAAGCACGAGGCATACTTGACCGGTAAGGCATTAGTCTTTACCATACCATCTTTAAGCTGAAAGACCTCCTCAAATGGCATTCTACTCGCAAGAAGGTGCAGCTGAGCTTTCCCGTTAAGACTTCCCATCGTCTCTGCATCATTCACACACACAAGGATCATTCCCACAGCCCAACGAGCCAGGAAACGTGAGGCTTATCTCGATCTCCGGCGTTACACAGACGACTATCTCCTATTCACACCGAAATCCTGCTCGCAGGCCAACAGAGTTACTTCTACGAACACATTTGCTTGCGTATTAGCCAGTCACAGAAAAACCAACAGCACAACGCTATCAATTGTCATGATGCCATCCTCTCAACCCAGCGAGGAGCAACCATACCAGTACTACCTACTGGTTCCCTCGTTATAGCGAGCGATGCTCTGTTGTCCATCGAAGCAAGGGCCTTACAACCCCCTCCCACCGTCCTGTCACGTCACCCCGTGCCGTATCACCGGTCCCGGGATCCACAACGCGAAAACCCACAGCTCGCGGCACATCACAATGTTCATGCCAAGGATCTTCCGAAAAGATCCCTCCCCCTACTACCATTGTTCCCTCTGACAGAAAGTTCCCAGGAATCCAGGCGGTACTGATATATCGACCTACTGGACGAGGACGCCTGTACCATACTGGGTCCCGGTCGTTGACGATGAACGCGATCACGTCTTCTTCGGTATTGAAACCAAATTGCGCAACAACCATCTGCCCTGGCTTGAGGATGTCATACTCGATTTCTACGCGCATAGGCTTTCGAATATCGATGACATCCGTAACTTGCCCCGCTTCGGATCTGACCCGTAAGGCACGGAGGCGAGCGACGTCATTGCCCGGAGCCTGGGTTGGATCCGGCCATTCCACTGCCGGTTGGATGTGTCCGGCATGGAGGTAGTGATTCACCACCTCATGCGCCGGCCCTGCCTGCACGATCTCCCCCTTGTTCAGCAGAATCGCGCGAGAACACATCCGCGTGATGGCCGGCATGTCGTGGGAGACGAGGATCACCGTCCGCCCATGCTGCCCCACATCTTCCATCTTCCCCATGCACTTCTTTTGAAACCGGACGTCCCCGACCGCCAACACCTCATCGACGATCAGAATGTCCGGATCCATATGGGCCAGCACGGAGAACCCTAACCGGACATACATGCCGCTGGAGTAATGTTTCACCGGTGTGTCGATGAACGGCTCCACTTCGGCGAACGCCACGATCTCGTCGAACTTGCGGGCGATTTCCTGTCGCTTCATGCCGAGAATCGCGCCGCTCATGAAGACGTTGTCGCGACCGGTCAGTTCCGGATGAAAGCCCGTGCCCACTTCCAAGAGGCCACAAAAGCGGCCGTGGATGAGCGCACGGCCTCGGGTGGGTTCCGTCACCCGCGAGAGGATCTTAAGGAGTGTGCTCTTACCCGAGCCGTTGGTGCCGATGACTCCGAAGACTTCGCCTTTTTTGATCTCAAACGACACGTCGCGCAGCGCCCACAGGGTGTCTTGGGTCTGGGGGGACGCCGGCTGCCCATTGATGAGACGGCGGAGCCCACGCGTCAAGGCTCCGGCCAGAGAGCCGTCTTGAGCATGCGTCGTCCCCAGGCGATAGCACTTGGAGAGCCCGGTGACGCTGACAGCGATGTTGCTCATCTAAATCAGATCAGCGAAGGTTCGCTCCACTCTCCGAAAAAACATGACACCTCCGATCAGCAAGAATCCCACAACAACCAAACTCACCGCCACCATAGTCCAGTCGGGGGCCGACTTGCCGAGTAGCGCCCACCGAAATCCCTCGATCACACCTGCCATAGGATTTAAACCGTAGTACCACCGGAGCGACTCGGGTACCAGAGATGCCGGGTAGAGCACCGGAGAGGCGAACATCCACAACTGCGTCATCAATGGGACGACCGAAGCCACATCACGATATTTCACATTGAGGGCCGACAGCCACAAACTTACCGACAACGCCGTGAGCAGCGCGACAACAACGAACAGAGGTAGAAACAGCACCGTCCACTGGGGCAGCACTTGATACCACGTCATCATTCCCATAAGGATCAGCAGACCGACGGTAAAATCAACGAGATTAATGAAGGTGGCAGCGATTGGAATGATTAGCCGTGGAAAGTAGACTTTCTTAATCAGGCCGCCTTCGGTCACCACGCTCAATGTGCTGCGCTCCAGGCTTCTCGCAAACAGGGACCATGGAAGAATGGCAGCGAATGCAAAGAGTGGATAAGGCAGTCCATCCGAAGGCACTTTTGCCAAGTGGCTGAATACCAGGGTGAAGATCAGCGTGCTGAGCAAAGGCTGCATGAGGGCCCAGCCAGCCCCGATAGCAGTCTGAGCATAGCGGGTTTTGAGATCACGCCATGCGAGAAAGTACAATAATTCCCGTGAAGCCCACAATTCACGCCATCCCACCTGGATATAACCTGTGCGGGGTTCTATTACCAACACGGCCATGCTTTCCTGCTCTACCGTAGATTCCATCGTGATACCTAGCTATTGGATTCCGCCACCCGAGGCGAAAGTTCCGGCGCAACTACCTCTCTGCTCCTTCTCGAGCACATGACCGGAATCCACTTCTTTTCATAGGTCTCCCCCAAGCGGAATATGTCAACGAATGTTGACGGATCCACACCACAAGAGTAGCACAGCCGCAGGAAATGATTTCTATCCTAATCAAATGCACTGCTTATGATCGAAGAATAGTGCACACACAATGAAGGCAAGCGAATACGCTTCTCGAGAGGCAGAGAACCATCCTGTTGAACTACAAGCACCCGCGCTTATGCATGTGAGAGAAGCGACTCGAGACGGGATCTGCTGATACCACTCTCGCAATGCGCCCCAACAGGCAAGAAGTCGACCCACGATGCGACTACTGAACGTCAGCACAGTTTGAGTTTTGTCGACATAAGGAGGAACTATCTAATCGCGAGCAACAAAACGTCAGTGAAGCCTGGGTATTGTCAATTTCAAAAATTGCCCTGAGAAGGATACTAACTGGGTAATGCCGGACGGACTTCTTTCACAATGCACCTACACTCCAGAAATCTGAGAAACCAGCCGCGCACTGTGCATTTGTTCAATTTGTGGAAAGACTTCTCGAATTGGAGCAAAAGAGAAATCTTGCAAGAGTTTCCGCATTCTGATTTCGGTCTTATCAAGATTCAAGTAGTGTCGCATTCGCGACACCACCGAACCCTCCATTCTTGGCTGATCTGGGTCGAATTCCCACGGATGCATATACATCACTAGTGAAGCTCCCTCGGCTTCCAACTTGTGAAGGAGCGCACGCAACAGCGCATACGGATACAACCGAAAATACCCACCACCAGCAACGGGTAGCCGCACCCCCAAGCACTTAACCGTTGAGGGAGGTACCTCCCACAGGAGACCTGATGCGGTCAACAGTTGATGTGCCTCCGGGTTTGCAGAGGGCACGCCATAGCGATCGTGGAGTACCGGAAAAATACTGGAATCGTAAACATAGCCCTCTTCAACCAGGATCTGAGTCGCCCACATCGTCTCTTTGGTGATGGAAAAGCTTGGTGCGCGATAGCCAAGTATAGGCTGAGAAAGAATGTTCTCTAAGATGCCCTTGGCCTTACGAACATCCTCGCGAAAAATACCAGGAGTTTGGCTTGTTATGAGTTCATGGGCATACCCATGTGAAGCCACTTCGTGCCCACTGGATGCGATACGGCGAACTAACGAAGGATACCGCTCTGCTACCCATCCTAGAATAAAGAAGGTTGCGTGAACGCCTCGACTTTCTAGCAACCCAAGCAGTCTCTCGGTATTGCCTTCGACGCGACTCTCAAATTGCCCCCAGTGCCTTCTTCGCATTGGGGTTTCAAATGCCGAGACCTGAAAATGTTCCTCGACGTCAAATGACAAACAATGTCCAGGAATTGCATCAGGCATTTGCGCCCCCTACCGTGCCCCCTCACCCATCAACATTACTTTCACTGTATGAATAACAATTCGCAAATCCAACGCCAATGACAAATTCTTCACATAGAAGAGGTCATATTGAAGCTTGACGTGCGAGTCTTCCTTCGATGCACCATACCGAAAACGGGTTTGTGCCCACCCTGTGATTCCTGGACGAACGGTATGCCTCAGATCGTAATAAGGTATGGTGTTTCTGAGTTCCTGCACAAACACCGGCCGCTCCGGTCTTGGGCCAACCAAACTCATCTCGCCCCTCATCACATTGATCAGTTGAGGAAGTTCATCCAACCTCCACTTCCGAATCCATCGACCAACTCTGGATACCCTAGGATCTTCACTTGTGGCCCATCTCGCCCCGCTTTGTTCAGCATCTTGTCGCATGGACCTGAACTTCCAGATCATGTAAGGGCGGCCGCGAAGCCCGACTCGCATTTGCCGGTAGAACACAGGACCGGACGAGTCTACCTTGATAAGGATAGAGAGAAGCAATACCAGCGGCACCAGTGCGACTACTCCTACGATTGCCACTAAAACATCCAGGCACCGTTTCAGGAGCATCGTGACTAGTCGACGCCGGAACCCCGTCGAAAAAATGAGTGCACTCGGCTTGAGATGGTCAATCGAAAGGCGGCCTGATTCTTCCTCATACAGATAGTGGCCATCAACAACATCACGCCCCATGGCCTTCATGTCCAACAACGTCTGAACGGGCAGAACTGCGCGACGATCTTCCAAACACACAGCCACGGTATGAACTTGATATCGCTCCGCAATCTCAAATAGTTGATCGTACGTGCCGATGATGCTCGGATTTACCAACCGCTCACCAACCCGACTCGCATCCTTATCAAGAAATCCCACCACTTCGGTAAAACCGGTTCGTTTAGACAGAAGGGTCTGACAGAGATCTCGAGCAAGAGGCCCAACACCTAAAATTAACACTCGCCGCGTGAATTTAGGAAAGCTGACCGACACCGAAACCAGTGGTGGTTGGGTGACCACATTCTCGAGGCCGATCTCCTGTTCGGACTTACTTGAGCTGTTCATGGTGGGCTTCGCGGTAATACTCCTGCTGCATATAGTAGGGAGTGGTATGTGCATCTAAGCCATTCAAGATAATCCCCACATTGGTGGTATCACCGATGACCCTCAATGCCTTTTGTACAACATCGCGACCAGTCATGCTTGCCTTCACCACATAGGCGAGAAGATCTCCCATGCTTGCCAATACCTGCATATCAGCAAGTGGCAACACCGGCGGAGCATCAATGATCACGTAATCAAATTTTTCTTTCAGTTCAGCAATCAGATCAGCCAACTGATGCATTTTCGATAAGGCCAACGGGTTATCTCCGACCGCCCCTGCGGTAAGAATCCATGGGCCCGCCTCCCCAAGTTTCTGCAAGCAATCTTCGACCGCCTTGGTGCCACGCAGAACTTCAGCCAGGCCCGGCTGCTGCCAGACTCCTGCATAGATATGTTGCATAGGCCGCTTGAGGTCGCAATCGATCACTATGGTTCTACGATCAAGATCTTTCGCCAGCACGTAGCCCAAATTAAGGGCCGTAGAGGACTTTCCCTCTCCCATGACAGCACTAGTCACAACTATCGCCGTACTCTTTCGATCCCCTGTCATCAACTCAAGCCGTGTGGCCGCAACACGATATTGCTCCGCCACAAATGAAAGCGGTCGCCACATTGAGACCAACTCTAGACCAGGAGTTGGGTCATTTAGCTTCCCATTGGCACCTCTGGACTTGCTAACCGATGCAGCGGGAAGGCCTCCAGAAATCTCCAGACTTTCACCCTGTTTTCCATAACGCGGGAGCAACACTGCAGTATTTCGGCTTTTGCCAGATAGTGCCCGCACGGTTTGCATTGATCCGCCGAACGCACTTTCGTACAGTGGAATTGAAGCAATCACCGGGAGGCCCAAAGTCAGCTCGACCTCTTCCGCAGACCGGAATCCTCGTCCCATCAGCTCAAGCCCGACGGCACCGCCAAAACCCAACGCGCAGCCAAGGACAAGTCCCGCCGCCATAACCAACGGAATATTGGGCACAACAGGAACAACCGGCGTATAGGCCGGATCTACGATGCTAAACTTGGCACCCTTGCGTCCTTGGGCCAAACTCTTCTGCATACCGGCACTAAGCTTCTTGTCCAGAAGCGATTGATAATTCTTTTGAAGGTTTTCATAGTCCCGTTCAAGTGTCTTTAGCTTCTGTTCCCGCTCTGGGGTATGTTCCACCCTCCGCTCATACTGAGATATTTCACTAGAAATATGTGCCTGGTGGCGTTTTACCGCATCCAACTCAAGAACAATCTCCTCACGCTGTTTGAGAAGTTCAGCATGGTATGGATCAATTGCCTTGCGCTTAGACTTCTTCCCAACAGCCGGTTCTTCAACGCCCTCGCTATCAGGCAACAAATCGCGATATTGAGCTGAAGTCATCTCTCGGAGTTTCTTAATCTCCTCCTTAACTTGTACCAGATCGGGATAGGTCTCTTTATATATTGAGGACAGCTCCACTAACCGCCGCTCCAATTCCTTGATTCTCCCAAGGCGTGGATCCTTATTACGCTTGCTGGAACCGCCGACCGGCGAATCACTACTGATTTCTCCAGTCTCCTCGTAATCTTTAATTGACTTGTCGATTTGGGCCAATCGATTGGCCAGATTCTGGGCCTGCTCACTCTGCGACCGCATGTCATCCTGAAGTCGATCCAGCTTACGAAGATTGGCATCTATCTGCTGCGGAAGTTCACCGAGATGTTGTTGTTTGAACTCTGAGATAGTTTTCTCTTTTACCTCGAGTTCGGCTTTTGCGTGCTTTAACTCTAGCCCGAGAAAATCTTCGGCCGCCTCAACGCCTCGCTCCCGATCCTTCAACGTCTCTTCAATGAACAGATCACTAAGCCTTGACGTCACATCTCTCGCGATGATCGGATCTTCATTAGAGAATGAAAGAGTGATAAACAGCTTGTCCTTGGTAGGCTCAACCTTAATCGATCCC
The DNA here is from genome assembly GCA_024998565.1 of Nitrospira sp. NCBI lineage: Bacteria > Pseudomonadati > Nitrospirota > Nitrospiria > Nitrospirales > Nitrospiraceae > Nitrospira > Nitrospira sp. The sequence continues at coordinate 364,743 of JACOEM010000002.1, read as the reverse complement.
CGCATGGCTCTGATGGCATTCTCTGATTCTGGAGCATCCGGATGATCTTTTTCGTATCCAAAAAGCCCAAACTCTCCCGCAATTTGCCCAAGAGTTTTTCTCCCCATCACAAACTGTCGCACTTCCATGACGCGATCATCCAGTGTAGGGGAATAGCCGCTTCCAGCTGGAGTAGGCCCGCTCACAATGGACTCTTCGATCTTCGCACCCTCAAACCACATTTTGGTCGCTGACTGATAAATCTTCGGCATGAGCGCACATACCACACCAGCAATACTCAGCGAGACCAAGACTGCAGAAATAACAAACCACTTTCTGCTGACAACCGCTCGCCAATAATCCTCCGGAGACAATGTGCGCGTGTTCATTTCTTTGTATCCACTCCTCCTGATCCAGATTTACTCACTCCTGACTCAGCAGACGAGGAGGCACCGGAGGGACCTTCCCAGAAAGCACCAGACCGGAAAAAATCTCCTCGTGGTGAATACGCGTATGTGAAACCAAGCAGAACTACTTGTTTTGCAAAGCCGAAATCCGCAGCACTCACACCACTCGCCTGATTATCAAACTTGAGCCACTGGTGACTTAGTCTGGCAGTCAACATAGGTGTGATGAGGTAATTGAGGGATACAGTCGTCCCATAGGTGCTGAACGTCGTACCAATGGCTTCAGATGTGTAACTGCTCCGAGCATAGTTAAAAAGCGCCTGAGCACTCAGCCTATCAGTGATTCCAGCGGTACCACCCAATAAGATCGTATGCGTATATATAGGCCCAGCAGATTGAACAAAGCTTGGAAACACGCCGAGGTTATACATGAGGGTGACTCGATAAGACCCGGGAGCTGCAATTCCTCCGGGCATATTCATTCCAGCAAGAAGTGGAAGAAAGCCTCCACCTCCTACAGAACCGGCACCACTCGTTCCAGTCGCCTCTTGAATTTCACTGCCTAACTTCCTAAGAAAGGAAGAGCCTGAGGCATACGTTACGCTAAAACCCCCAGTCGGAAACATTGTGGCAGGGATTCTTCGCTGCCCTCCGGTAGTAGAGAGGTCCGGAATAGGCTCAACAAGAGTCAGCCCCCCGTTAAGCGAGGAACTCAACTCCTTGGTCCACGCTCTCCCCCAGCCAAGTGTCCCACCATGCGTCGCATAGTCGCCAAATTGGGCTTGAGACATTTGCATAAACGTATACTTCACGGTTAAGGTGTCGATAGCGGAAATCTGTGACGTCGGCCCTGCTGAAATGGAATGGGTCGTGGTATCGAACACCGTGTTCTGGGCTTGCCCGGACACTGTCGTAGATGGGGTGAATGACCCACCGAAACTAAGCTGAGAATAGGTGTAGGTAGTTTGAAAATCTGTAGTCGGCGAAAGGGAGTAAGAGTTTGCAAACCCAGCGTTGAACATGGTGGTTCTAATTCGCTGAGTGAGCAGTCCCGAGTCAATCGGCCCTGCAATCCCGATCCCTCCTCCTCCGAAACCTCCCCCTCCCATTCCAGCCCCACCCCCGAGGCTGCCAGCACCGAATGCAGGGGCCGAAGGGGTATACATGTATGTTCCAAAGATCCGAGCCCCTCGCATTCGTGGCAGAATCCTATTCACAGCTTGGGAGAGATCAATTCCCGTACTCGCGTTGAATCCGACGTTGTCCAGGGCTGAGTTATTTACGAATTTCTGAACAACCGCGCCAACTGACAGATTTGTTTTCACCAGTGAGTTACTCTGCATAAAATTTAGCTGAGGAGTAACTACAGTGATAAAATCATCGACTTTTGTACCTGGTGCCAATAACGACTTCGGTGTGAAAAATACGTTACTGTCGTACTGCTCGATAACCGAGATTGACGGCACCACGCGTATCTGTTGCGCGGCAGAGTCGGATATAGTCCAACACGACACCAGGGCAAAAACGCCGCAACACAACCAACCTATCTTCAAGCACTGGTCACGGCACAACAATGACATCACCCGCCTTGAGGAAGAAATTTCCCTCCGAGTTTTTACCTTGAATAATGTCTTCATAGGGAACAGGAATTTGAACCTGTTTCGGCTGCCCTTGACCATTGGGAACAACCCGAAGCACATGGATTTTATTTCTCGAAGCAAACGTTGTGAAACCTCCAGCCAACGAGATGCCTTGCAAAACCGTCGCATACGACTTTAGCGGCACCTTACCCGGCTTTGATACTTCGCCGAGAACGTACACATAATAACTATTGACCTCTTTGACTTGCACCGACACTGTCGGATTGGACATAAACTCAGCCAACCCATCTGCGATTCTCTTCGCCAAAACATTGGATGTCATTCCTGCGGCCTGAACATCGCCAATTAAAGGCATGGAGATTTTCCCATCAGGACGAATGATGACTTCTCGGGACAACTCTTGATTTCGCCAAATATTTACAACAAGAACGTCCTCCGGTCCCAACAAGAACTCATTCGGTGGGATATAGGTAACATTAAAGTCGATTTGTTCATTCCCGATCCAGCACCCTGGGAGAGGTAGAAGCAGGCTGAAAACAATACATACCCCCCCTCGCAACCATCTGCAACCGAAAGTTTTCAATTTCCCCACTCCTTTGGCTCGCTTCAGCGAAATGTCACCCGTAAATTCGACCGACGAGGCTCTACCTTGACGGCAACACCACCATCGTTTCAGAAGGCACGACAATCTGATCTCCGGGCTTTAGCTCTATGTTTTGATCGGATCCATCTCTCAGAACAATATCGTCGTAACTCGCCTTAATCTTGTTCAGCCCCTCGCCGTCTTTCCCGAATCGAAATACCACAATCTTATTGCGCGCAGCCACTTGCGTAAAACCATGCGCGATCGTAATCGCTTGCAGCAAGGTTGTTTTGCTTTTTAAAGGGTACTTACCAGGTGCATTCACCTCACCAAGAACATAAATTTGATAACTATTTACCTCTCGAACCAAGATCGAAACTGTCGGGTTTTCCATGTAAGACTTCAGTCGAGCAGAAATCTCTTCGGTCAGCTGAGCCGCAGTTCGTCCCACTGCTGAGACATCGCCAATGAGCGGAAGTGAAATCCTTCCATCAGGTCGAACTTGAACTTGCTTGGAAAGATCAGCATTTTTCCAGACTGTAATCTCTAACACATCTTCTGGGCCCATAATATAATCCGGGGTCACCGTAAGGGATGATTTTTCTGCCCCTTCGCCTCCGTGGCGGACCCCAGACGAACTTGCCCCTGGAGACGATCCCGCTACTAACGTCGGCTTGGGCACCTGGTCAAATTGTCCGGCATGCGCCACACCGATCACATTTCCCACAAGGATAATCCCGCTCAATAAGGCCTTACCATTCATGACTTATTCTCCTGAAGAAATTCCAGCTGGCCACTTGCAACAACTGCCTAGCATCTACCTTCCCGCCGAGAACAAAAACTTCAAACCCACGAAAAAGGATGCCTCACTTCCCGACGCTGAAAAGGGGACTTTTCTAATCCAGCGCACTTCCGCAAGTGTTGGGGTCTCGGCCAGCGCAACAGGGGTCGGAACATGTACCTTGATGACCTGATCAAGCAGTGGCGCCTGAGCCATGAGGATCAACATCCCACCACTGCTAATGTTCAATGAGAGCGCCCGTCCGTGGAACACGCTGGGTCCGTTTTGACCACTTTCATGATTCGGTAGGGACATTTCATAAGGAATTGGGCGAAGGAGCGCTAGCCGCTCGGCGTGCTTCTCGCTGGCCGCAATTGTGGGCCAGTCCCATCCGTCCTGGGCTACAGGCCCATTTTGACTGCTTAGATCACGCATCTCCAGGGACCTCATTACCGCACAAAACTTTACAAAGCGCCTGGCTGGAACCCACCATGGCCTATACCATTAATAACTAAGCAATTTACGGTTGATGGACAGATCCGGTACGCCCATTGAACACCGGCTAGCGAAGTCATTTACCAGTTCATCTCATGCTAGCTGCCCTAACCAACGATAATTGCCTCTGCTTTTGCAGTATAGAAGTACGAGCGCCAACGAACAATACCAATGACGTACGGATAACTCCCCCACAAGTATAATTTGACTACCTCGAAAGTATTATGTAGCATTACTAGTAACAGACACATGCTTTAGGTTATCAGAAATAGCCTGATTGTCTAGAGAGATTAAGGACCATACGGAGTATAACCGTGGCTCAAAACGCTGTTCACTCTCAGGAACCTGCAGATAACCTGGCTGACCAACGTGCAGGTGCCGGAATCGTCGTTTTATCCTCCTCCATGCAACTGCTGCATATGAATCGACAAGCCGCTGAGCTGTCCAAGCTCATCAATATGGCTGAAAACGGTGGCGCACCTGCAAAGTCCGCCCAGGGGGTGCTTCCCGCTGCCTTGACCGAACTCTGCACCGAAGTTCTGAAAGCACTCCAAGTTCGCACCGAGGCAAAGGACTGGGAACAATTTGAGGTCAAACGAATCGCAGGAAACCCAAATCAGCCCGTCCTCCTTCGAGGATTTGGCTTACCCGATCGAGGTGGCATCCAGTATGCCCGCCTTGTCGTAACACTAGAAGAACTTGGCCGCCGGCAGCAACTTAATACCGATCAAGCCAAGGAACGCTTTCAGCTCACAAACAGAGAACAATCAGTGGTCGAAAATCTGGCAAAGGGATGGACCAATAAGGAAATCGCCAACGCGCTGAAGATCACCGAACAGACAGTGAAGGAACACATCAAACACATTATGCGAAAGACAAATTCAACGACTCGAACAGGAGTTCTAGTCCAAGTGTTCCGATCTTAGCATTCTAGTTGTCATCCTGCGAGAATAAGATTATGGATTTCAATCGGAGCCAGCCACAGACCTGACGCTCACTTACTAGACTGAGCTTCGCCCAAACTACCATCCTGCCCAAAACGCTCGAGCGAACCACCCCACGCCTCAATTCTCGACAAAATCCATGAACGCATTCTTGTTCTGACTTGGAGTTGTTACCGGGCGCCCGATATCCTTCCTGGCACCACAGCGTACTCGGACCTCCAACAAGCTCGGACCACTTGAACGCTGTAACTCTGCCAGACGGGACTGAAGTTCCTGCTTAGTTTGAGCACAAAATACCGATTCGTAGCCGCTAGCATGGGCAATGCCCGGAACATCGACATCAAAGGCCACAGTCGGCTGCCCGCCTACCGAATCGTGAGCCCCATTGTTCACAATGATATGCTTAAAATTGCGGGGTTTGAGAGCGCCAGTGATAGCAAGAGCCCCCATGTGCATGAGCAGAGCGCCATCTCCATCAAGACAATAGACGGGACGTCCCGGTTTTTGGAGCGCAATTCCCAGGGCAATTTGGGAAGCGTGCCCCATCCCTCCCACGGTTAAGAAATCCCGCTGATGGCCTTCCCCCCGCTTGCTCCTATACTCATATACTTCACGCGATGGCATGCCGGTCGTAGAAATGAGCACATCGCGTTCGCCCAACGATTCGATCACCTGCTGAATCGCCTCTTCCCGGGAGAGCGGAAACTCTGTTTTCTCAACCTTGGGTACAGTAAACGGTTTAAAAGTCCCTTTCTTGATGACGAGCGCATACGGTGCGCTCATCTTTCGAACATGAGCCAGGGCATCCGCCAGCGCTGCCTGCGGATCAACTAACTCAGGCCCCAAAATGGAATGGGGAATTTCCATCGCTTCGAGCATGGAGAGCATCACCCGCCCTTGCTTCTTGTGTTGCGGTTCATCATGGACACCTGGCTCTCCCCGCCACCCGATCACAAGCAAGAGAGGAACCGAATATACTTCGGGGTCGGCCAATGACAAAAGAGGATTGATGATGTTTCCCAACCCGGAATTCTGCAGATAGACCAGCGGAACCTTTCGTGTTGCGAGATGGTACCCGAGTGCCAGTGCCACAGCACCCCCTTCGTTAGCACCGATGATGTGGTGACCGGCACGAGGCAGATGTTCAAGGCAGGCACAGAATTCCTTCAACAGAGAATCAGGTACCCCAGTGCAAAACTCCACCCCATTGGCCTGAAGGTGCTTAATAAAATCCTGCGGATCAATCATGCCGTCGTATCTCCTGAGGCGGACGCCTCGTGTAGCTGGACCTCACCTGTGCTTCTACTGCAGACAGGATTTTTCATCCGGCCATAACCACCTAACCGAATCTACTTGGGTGGAAACTCAGAAATTCCCAGCCTGGACAACATCCTCCAGGCTGTTGACATCCAACCAATGACCGACCGTATACAACACACGAACCGGGACGTCCTGTTTCAGAAGTGCCTGCAGCAATTGCGGAATGCCGGCCCTTCGATTCGCCGGATCGGCAAGCATGTCCAACAGGAGATCATTGACCTGGCTGGCCGCGCTGGAAGAGAGCTTAAGAAACCCCATCCAGACTCCATGGATCGACTCTTCGGGAAGGGTCTTCCCCAATTGCTTGAGATGGATTTTGGCATTGAAGGCCTTCCGCGAATTCGGAATGGAGCATTCGGCAAAACCGCCCAAGCGGGCATAACTGCTCTGATCTCTCCAGTTGCTGTCGACGAAAATCACGCAGTCATCCTGCTCCTGGCACAACGCCTGCGGAATATATTTATTGAACAATACATCTCCATAGGAAACGATCGTCGGCTGGAAACGACCCCTTCTGGATTGCAATGCCTGGGACAAGGAGGCCAACTCGCCGGTCTCAGCAAATTCGAGATTGTCGATATACGTCAAGTTGGGGAGGTTCACCGCCTCCTTCTTATAGCCACGGACGACTAAAATATCTTTAATCCCGACCGCATTATACGCATCGACGATATGGCTCAGGATGGGAACGCCCTGCACTTTCACCATGGTCTTGGGTTGGTCCTCGGTCAGCTCCCCCAATTCCTCTCCCCGGGAAGCGGCCAATACTACCGCTGAGGTGCCCTCGGCACCTCGGGGCAGATAACGTTCTTCCGCCTCCAGCAACTCCGCGGCATTCTGCAGCCGAAATATTTCGGAGACCGGCGCGACCTTATCCTCAATGGAGAGGAGATGCTCACTCTCCTTCAACGCGCGCGCGGTTTTCTGCATGCTGGCCACGGCCGCACGCAGCATATGATTTGCCCAGATCACCATCGAAAAACCATGCTGCCGAAACACATCCGTCGGCGTCGCATAGTATTTCGTGGGCACAATCACCACCGGACAACGATTGCCCCATTCCCGCTTGAACGCGAGGATCTCATCCGGCACCGAGAGCGCGCTATGAATGAGAATGCCGTCCGCGCCCGCCTGATGATAGGCCTCCGCACGCCGCAGCGCCTCCGCCAGCCCCCACCCGCAGATAAAGGCCTCAACCCTGGCAATCAGGCAAAAATCAGGGTCGGTCTGCGCATCTTTCCCAGCTTTAATTTTGCCGCAAAATTCCTGCATATCGGCGAGCGGCTGCGCATCGCCCTTGAGAAAACTGTTGGTCTTGGGGAACAGCTTATCTTCGATGCACACCGCGGCGATGTTGCGCTGTTCGAGTTTGCGAATGAGCCGCTGCATGTTGTTGAAATTGCCGTACCCCGTGTCACCGTCAAGGAGGATCGGAATGCGGGTGGCATCGGACATGAATTCCAGGTCTTCAAGCACCTGGGTCCAGCTGGCCTCATTGTTGTCACGTACGCCGAACTGAGCCGAAATAGAGAGCCCGCTGGCCCAAATACCGGGGAACCCGGCCTCTTGGACGATTTTCGCGCTGAGTCCGTTGTGGGCTTCGCAGATGAACTGCAGTTGTTCAGAGAGGAGGAGGTTTCTGAATTGACGTGTCTTGGTCAACGCTTGGCTCGCATTCATGAGCGGAGGAACCTTTCACCAAAAGGATGGCACTCGATACGGTTTGACTGCTGGGATAGATGTCAAAACGGTCAGGCAGTCGGATGGCAACAACCGCCCCATCTGCGGAACCAGCTGCTTGAAGCAACGCGTGCCGCCGGGGTACATGACCAGACACACTGCAGAGGACATGCACACCACGAGTCCCCGACAATATCAGCCACGCACAAAATTCGCTAGAGCCACAACCGCCAGCACTCTACCCGAACCATGTGAGGGGCATTCACCCAACAATGGGCTCCTTCATCTTTAGCTACCACTGATGCCCCACTTCGCTACATCCGCCGCCCAGTTGCAGAATAGTAGCCCAGTGACGGGCACTGCCGCCACCGCATCGTCACAGGAATACCATCTCGCATCCGTCGTCCTGCGAGCGATGGCCGAGCACGGACTCGGTCATGGAAAAAGTCTGTATCACCGAATCTGCGAAATACCGCCGAGACCATCGCAGGGCAACGCTAACCAGCACTGAAAACTCAGCTACACCGGACACTACCCCTCGGTCACCAGGCGATCCGCGCAATCTCAACATCTGGATGGACCTCCAGGGAAGGCACGCTGCGACCACCGTTTGGTCATTCAAGATCCCTGTCCGGCTCTCATCTTTCGTGTTCTATTCAACACAGTGACATATTATTGAGACAGGAACGGCCTCAAATCACGAACTTTACCTCAACTATTTCAATTATTTATGATTGCACACCCTGGCCCGACACTTGCTCAATACCTTGATGTCTCGACAAAGAGACAGGGATTGGAGGAGGCGGCACATGAGCGATAGACGAGACATCAGAGTCGGCATCCTCGCCATTCTGGTCGCTGCCCTGTCGGTCGTTGGTTGCCAATCCAACCCTGCGACCACCTCGGTTCGATACGATAATGTCCGATTTATGGATGTGTGGAGCACCTACACACATTGCTTGGCCTCGAACCAAAGCCAATCGGCCCTCCTCGATTCGCACAAATTACGCGAGGTCAGTCAGGCCCAAGCTCTCCGCTCACCACTCGAAAACTTCCTCCCGACCAAGCTGAAGAGCATGGTGACCCAGCCGGCCTCGAGACTGGCGGTGGACGTTCATGCCATGGCCGCTGCCTGTAGCCTGTATGCTGGGAATCTGGCCGTGTCAGTCGGAGAACATGATCTGGCAAGAAATGAGTTCAGGCTGGTGCTAGAAAACCAGACACAATCCGACTATTCTTACTACGCCTCGCAAGCTCGAGAACGGCTGTCGTACCTCGACCTCACACTCCAAGCCGCTCTCCGGTAGTCTCTACGCTTCGCGCAGGTGAGCCCTACTTCCGCTGCGGCGCTTCCCCTTCAAGCAGCTCCTGGAATAACCGCAGATAGATCTTGGCTGATCGAGCCCACGACAAATCTTGCTCCATGCCCGCCCTGACGATGCGGTGCCAATCCGCCTTTTTCCGGTAGATCGACAATGCAAGCAAGAGACAGGTCAAAAGCGAGTCCGCGCTGGTATCCGTAAAGCTGAAACCGGTGACACGCGATCCCTTGAAAGCGCTCGGCGTATAGTTGACCACAGTGTCGGCCAACCCTCCGGTCTTCCTCACGATAGGAACAGTACCATAGCGAAGGCTGTATAACTGACTGAGGCCGCAAGGCTCATAACGGGACGGCATGAGAAACATATCCGCGCCGGCTTCAATCCGATGGGCCAGCCCTTCGTCAAAGACGTTGCGCACCGCGAGTCGCCCGGGATACCGTTCCGCCAACTCACGCACCAGCTGCTCATACTTCACATCTCCGGTCCCGAGAATCACGACCTGCACATCGAGTTCCATCAGTTCCGGAATAATATCGATCACGAGATCGATACCCTTCTGACCGGTCAGTCTCGCAATCACCCCGACAAGCGGCCCCTTGTCGGTACGAAGCTTCAGTTCACGCTGAAGCCCTTTCTTGGATCGCGCCTTTCCGGACATATCGGACAGAGAATACTGGGTCGGCAGGTGGGGATCCTTGGCGGGATTCCAGATCTCAGCATCAATGCCATTCACGATTCCGTGCAGCACGTCCTTCCGCCCGCTGATCACCCCTTCCAGCCCACAACCATATTCTGGCGTCTGAATCTCTTCACTGTACGTGGGACTTACCGTGGTGAGCAGATCGGCGAAGACAAGCCCTCCTTTTAAGAGATTCAGTTTCCCGTAAAACTCAAGCGCAGCGGGGGTAAACAGCTGGGCAGGCAGGCCGGTGAGGGAAAAATGTTCAGCCGGAAATAATCCCTGATATCCCAGATTATGGATGGTCAGCACGCTGCGGATCTTGCTGAGGGCGGACTTCGCTTGATAGAGCGTCCGCAAGTAGACTGCACACAGGGCGGCTTGCCAATCATGCACATGCAGCAGATCCGCCTGCCATCTGTCCTTTTCACCGAAGTGCACCAACAATTCCATGACGGCTCGACAAAAAAATGCGAACCGCTCGAGATTGTCGGGATAGTCGTGACCGGCCTCCTGGTAGAGACCTGAGCGGGAAAAGAACGCATCGTGGCGAACAGTCAACACTCGCAGGCGTCCAGAACCTGTCACATGCGAATGCGGGCCGGTGCGCTCTTGGATACGCGCCTCTACCAGCCCCTGCGCGGTCGGCACCGCCAACCGGGCATAGTCGACCACCTGATAGCCCAGCGCATCGACCTGCCGATAGGCAGGAAGCAGCACACAGACATCATGCCCCAGCCTGGCAAACTCGGTCGCGAGGGCTCCGACCACATCGGCGAGTCCGCCCGTCTTCGCAAAGGGTACGACCTCGGAGGACACCATACAGATCTTCAGGGGACGATGATTGGAAGGAGGAGCCATCATAGGAGGAGGAGCCGCCACCACTTACTTCATGGCCGGAGATAATTCGAGTCGCGTCTTGAACTGAGATTCGTACTTCCAGGTCTTGCCGACAGCATGAACCTTCTCGGGCGTCATGGCCTCATGGTACACGAGCGCCTCATCGAGAAACACCAGATACTGGCCACGATCGGCATAGGCCAGGAATAACGCATCGCCCGCGGCAAGCCCCGTCTCCCACCCCTGCGGAGACTCTCCGAGCGCCATGCGCGACTGAGGAATCAGTTGCCCGTCCTGCATCCCGAAGAAATGCGTGAACTGCTGATGGGTATAGGTCGGTTCCCCCCAGGTTTCAACGAAGGCTCTCGGGGTCAGCTGATGGATTCGATAGTCCCCCTGCTGAACCAGCTGTTTTTGCTGATCCAACGAAGGAAGACTCGAACAGCCCGCCGAGAGGATAGCGACAAGCCACCACCATCCCACAGCAATGATTCGCGCTTGTGTCATCTGAGTAGACCTCCCGTTCCGTCATACACCTGCGTCCGACCGATCAGAGCAACCGTCTGGACCGCGGCTCCACAGGTTTCACCGGCTGGCACACATCGCACTGGCACATCCGCCGAAGAAACGTATAGGAATAGATCCCCGTATCGTGCCCGTCACTCCATGTAAATTGGAACGCATACCGTCCCACCGGCTGCACATCCTGCAACATCATCACCATCGGCACGTCATCCGGTTTCAGCCGAAGCTCTCCCGTCCACTCGTCCGTACAGGCGGCGCACGGGCAATGCTGCCGGAGATAACGGACAGGATAGAGCGCCTTGTGCCCGTCACTCCACGTGATGCTCAAGACACCCTTCGCCACCCATTCCATGTCGGTCGGTTCAAGCACCGTCTCAGTCATAACAGGCAACGCTCCCTTACTAGAAATCCGAAAACACCTGCAACACTCAAACCGGATGCCCTTTTACACAGGGCTTCCACTGGTCAAAAAATCGACCGGCGGAAGTCGTCGCCCCGCCACCACCGTGACATAACTTTCTATGGCCGACTCGACTTCAGTCCGCACCTGGCCGGCCGCATGCAATCGATTCAAGAGCGCCGGCTGCATATGCAACGCTTGATGGAGAAATGCGACGCTTCCGCGGGACAACGCCGTACAACGAAACGGCTGACGGCTCGCGCACCGCTCGCACACGATCCCCCCGGCCATGGGTGAAAATTGCGGGAGCGAACTTCGATGCACTTGGCCGCAGGTCGCGCACTGCTCGGTTTGCGGCCGGAACCCCGTCATCCCCAACAGTCGAATCTGGAACAATAAGGTCGTCCATGCCGCGTCCCGACTCTCCAACAACGTGCGCAACCCCGACTCCAACATCTCAAATACCCGCGGCTCCGGATCGCCTTCCGCCATGACGGCACTCACAAGGTTGACCATGCGCCCCGCGGCGGTCATGAGGGTCAGATCGTCTCGAAATTTGGCGAACGGCTCATCCAGCGCGACCTGTGAAATCCGGTAGAGTGAATCGCCGGGCTTCTCAAACAGATCCAGCTGGCAGAGGGTAAAGGGCTCGATCATCCCGCCGAGACGGCTCTTCAACCGACGCGCGCCGCGCGCGACCCCGCGCAACTTGCCTATACGCATCGTATAGAACGTGACGATCCGGTCGGCGTCACCCCACTTTCGGCTGTGCAGCACGATGGCAGCAGTCTTCACCAACGGCATCTCACCACCCAGCGTGAAGGATGACAGGGAAACGAGGAGACCCACCGCGCATCATTATCGAATTTGCTCGAGGAAGATCGTCGCCAGCGTGAGGTAAATAGCAATGCCGGTGATGTCATTGGCCGTCGTCACGAACGGACCGGCGGCGACGGCAGGATCCACGCCCATCCGCTTCAAGACAATCGGCATCACCGTCGCCATACTCGTCGAGACCAGGAACGCCGTAATGAGCGACACACCGACCACCATGCCCAAAAAGACCTGATGCCACAGCCAGCCCACTACGGTCAGCATCAGGCTACAGGCAATGCCCATCAAAAAGGCAATCTTCGCTTCGCGAAAGAAAATCTTCCACACGTCGGTGAGTTCCACCAGGCCGGTGGCGAGCCCTCGAATAATCAGCGTGGAGGACTGCAACCCGACGTTGCCCCCCATGGCCGCGATGACGGGGATAAAACTGACGATGGCCACCACTTCCTGAATGGTATACCGGAACATCCATAACAGCATGCCGGACAGGAGGCTCCCGACGAGATTGGTAAAGAGCCACGGCAGGCGCACACGAGCAGCGGCCATGCTGGAGGACTTGAACATCGCATCCTCTTCGATGGCGCCGGCCATTTTCAACATGTCTTCGGTCGCTTCTTCACGGATGACATCGACGACGTCGTCTACCGTGATGATGCCGACCAATTTGCCGTCTTTCTCCACCACCGGAATGGCCAGCAGGTTGTAGCTCGCGACCTGGCGCGAGACCTCCTCCTGATCCATGTCCACGGCCACGCTGATCAGATCCCGGGTCATGATGTTCTTCAACGGAGTCGCCGGAGGGACGGTCAGTAATTGGCGGAGCGATAACACACCGACAAGCCGGTCCTCCTTGTCCGTTACATAGATGTAGAACACCATTTCCGCGTCGGTGGCCTGCTGCAAGCGACGAATGGCTTCCTGCGCCGTGGCATCCTCGAAGAGCGCGAAGAACTCCGTGGTCATGATGCCGCCGGCCGTGCCTTTGGGATACTTCAGCAGGTCGGCGATTTCAGTGGAGTCCTCCGTCCGCATCAGCGCCAGGATCTCCTTGGCGCGATCGTTCGGAATCACACTCAAAATGTAGGCGATATCGTCGGAACCGAGGTCTTTTAACAACCAGGCGGCATCGGAAGGCAGCAGATCGGACAACACCAGCGTGATGCTCTCGCCGTCCAATTCGCTGAGCACCTGCCCACGCTTGACGTCTCCGCGCACCAGTTCGAAGATTTCGCGTTTTTCTTTCAGTGAGGAAAGATGGTCGATGACGTTGGCAATATCCGCCGGATGCATGCGCGCCAGCATCTTGGCCAGATTGGTGATGGCGCCACGGCGCAGAAGCCGCTGAATGGAGACCAGCCGCACGTCGGGCTTAGCCTGTCCGCCGCCGGCGTCACGAGACGCATCTTTCCCGAGCGGCTCCCGATCAGGAAGTCGCGCAGGCTCGGGCGGTTGGATGGTGAGGTCGTTAATAACCTAACTCCGCAAGCGTTTGTTCGTCTTCCCGCCAGGATTCGCGCACTTTGACCCAGACCTTCAAAAAGACCTTCGTCCCGAACAGGCGTTCCATATCTTCCCGGGCCGCCGTCCCCACCAGCTTGAGACGTTCGCCGTGTTTGCCGATCAGAATGCCTTTCTGCGACTCTTTCTCGACCAGCACCACGGCGCCGATCTTGGTCAATTTCTTGGTCTCGATAAACTCCTCGATCTCGACCGCCACCGAGTGAGGCACCTCTTCGTAGGTCTGCTGCAGAATTTTCTCCCGGATCAGTTCCGCCGCGAGGGTGCGCATCGATTGATCCGTGACCACATCGTCGCCAAACGTCGCCTCACCTTCCGCCAGGAGCGACACCGTCACCGACAACAGGCGATCCACATTGTCCGCGGTTTCCGCCGAGACCGGAACGATTTCCGTCCAGGGGAAAATCCGCAGATACTGCTCCATCAATGGCAACAAACGCGACTTGTTCACCAGATCGACTTTATTGATCACTAGCACCACCGGCCGCGCCTGCTTGGCAACCGCCTGCTTCACATGTTCGATGACGGCGAGATCACCAGGGCCTGGCTGAGCGGTGGCTTCGACCACCACATACAGCACATCAGCATCGTCGAAGGTGTCCAGTGTCGTGCGCACCATGCGGCGGTTCAACAAGTGATGCGGCTCGTGAAACCCGGGCGTATCGAGAAAGACAATTTGAGCGCCCTCAACATGCGCCACACCCAGAATCCGCGTCCTGGTGGTCTGCGGCTTGTCGGAGACAATGGCGATTTTTTCTTTCAGCAGACGATTGAGGAGCGTCGATTTCCCGACATTCGACCGTCCGATGATGGCCACACTTCCAAACTTCATGGTGTCCTCACCGTGGGAAACCGTTCCTTCTCTCCAATCGGAGCCAATTGATACACCGTTTCTCCTTTCCGCACATACCCTAACCGTTCCCGAGCCAGTTCTTCAATGCGAGTCGGATCGTATTGCACACGATCCAGATCCGTGCGCAGTTCACCGTTCAACCGCTGAAGCTCGGCCAGCTCCTGATCAAGCTGCTCCGCATGGTCACGCAAATGCAAATACCGCGAAATCCCCATCTCGCCGAACAGCAGGGTTCCCATCATGAGGAACAGCGCTCCGAGCCCCACCCACTTGCCGGCGGAACAGAGCTTCCGTTGCCAATCCAACCAGTCGCGACCCCGGTTCGGCTTGATCATCATCACGATTAGGCCCTCGATGGGACCGCTGCACGGCCTCGATAGACGGCCGCTGCGCCCAATTCATCCTCAATGCGAAGCAGTTGGTTGTACTTTGCGACTCGATCCGTCCGGGACAAC
Organism: Nitrospira sp.; assembly: GCA_024998565.1. Lineage (NCBI taxonomy): Bacteria > Pseudomonadati > Nitrospirota > Nitrospiria > Nitrospirales > Nitrospiraceae > Nitrospira > Nitrospira sp. The sequence continues at coordinate 349,527 of JACOEM010000002.1, read as the reverse complement.
GACCCGGTCTTGATCAATCCGCTGTTCGTCGCCACCGCGACATCCGCGATCGTCGTATCTTCCGTTTCCCCCGAGCGATGGGAGATGATGGCCGTATACCCGGACCGCTTGGCGAGTTCAATGGCATCCAGCGTCTCCGTCAACGTGCCGATCTGGTTGAGCTTGATCAGGATCGAATTGCCGATGCCCTCTGCAATCCCCTTGGCAAAGATCTCGACGTTCGTGACGAAAATGTCGTCGCCCACGAGTTGCACTCGCTTGCCGAGCTTTTCCGTCAGAATCTTCCACCCCTTCCAATCCAGTTCGCTCAAGCCGTCTTCGATCGAAAGGATCGGATAACGATCCAACAGCTTGCCGTAATAGGCCACCATTTCCTCGGATGAACGCTCAGGATTCTTTTCAGCCTCCAGCCGATACCGCCCTTTTTCATACAGTTCGCTGGCCGCGCAGTCTAAAGCCAGCGCGATATCCTGACCGGGGCGATACCCGGCGGCTTCGATCGCTTCCATAATCAGCGCGAGGGCCTCTTCATTCGATTGCAAATCAGGCGCGAATCCCCCCTCGTCGCCGACAGCCGTGTTGAGCCCTTTTTTCTTCAGGAGCGACTTCAGCGTATGAAACACTTCCGTGGCCATCCGCAACGCATCACTGAAGCGGGGCGCACCCACCGGCATGATCATAAACTCCTGCAGATCGAGCCGGTTATCCGCATGAGCGCCGCCGTTGATAATGTTCATGAGCGGCACCGGCAACACCCGCGCGTTCGTTCCACCAAGATAGCGATAGAGCGGTTGACCGGTCTCGTTGGCCGCGGCCTTGGCCACCGCCAGTGACACGCCCAGAATGGCATTGGCGCCCAATTTTCCCTTGGTCTTCGTTCCATCCAGCGCGATCATTTCGTGATCGACGGCCGCCTGATCCAACGCCTCCATGCCCATCAGCCTTGGCGCGATGGTCTTACTCACATTCGCAACCGCCTTGGAGACACCCTTCCCCATCCAGCGCTTCTTGTCGCCGTCACGCAATTCGATGGCTTCCTTTTCACCGGTCGACGCCCCGGACGGCACCGCCGCACGACCGTGCGCACCGCTCTCCAGGAGCACTTCGACTTCCACCGTGGGATTGCCCCGTGAATCAATGATCTGCCGCGCCTTCACGTTTCTGATTCCGCTCATGCTCGTGTCTCCTCCAGGTACTCACACTGAACCATCAACACTGCCGTCTCGCTAACCGCTTCACCGAACACCGCGTCGCCATGCGTGACGCGGCGACCACCGGACACCAGCCTCAGGCCAAGGCTTTCTTCAGCAACTCATTCACTTTCCCGGGATTGGCCTTACCGCCGGACGCCTTCATCACCTGTCCGACGAGGAACCCCAGCACCTGCTGCTTGCCTTCCTTAAATTGCCCGACCTGGGCAGGATTTTTCTTCAAGACTTCATCAATCATCGTCGCCAAAGCCCCTTCATCGGAGACCTGCGTCAGTCCCTTTTCCTGGACGATCCGGGCCGGCGCCTTACCCGAGGCATAGACATCAGGGAAAATCTCTCGTGCCACCTTGAGACTGACCATCCCTTGATCCACCAGGGTCAATAACTCGACCAACCGTTCAGGCGTCACGGGAGAAGCGTCCGCTTCAGTCCCGGAGTTGTTTAATTCACGCAGCAATTCGCCCATCACCCAATTGCTCACCGTTTTGGGTTGCGGGTACAGTTTCACGCAGGCGTCGAAATACATCGCCAGCGCTTTGCTGGAAGTCAGAATCCCCGCATCATACTCGGGCACGCCGTACTCCGTGATAAATCGCTGTTGCTTGGTCGAGGCCAGTTCCGGCAGTCCCTCGCGCAGTTGCTCGATCCATTCGGACGAAATCTCCATCGGGACCAAGTCAGGGTCTGGAAAATACCGATAGTCATGCGCCTCTTCCTTGCTACGCATCACAGCGGTTTCCCCGCGCTCGTGATTCCAGAGCCTGGTTTCCTGATAAATCTTCCCGCCCTCGTTGAGCACCTTGGTTTGCCGCTTGATTTCGAAATCAACCGCGTCCTTCACGAACTTGAACGAGTTGATGTTCTTCAACTCAACCTTCGTCCCGAAGGTGGTCTGCCCAACAGGCCGCAGAGACAGATTCGGCTCGCAGCGGAAGCTCCCCTCTTCCATGTTTCCGTCACAGACATCGAGATACATCAAGAGGTCGCGCAAGGCCTTGAGGTACGCCACTACCTCTTCAGAAGAGCTCAAGTCCGGTTCGGTCACGATTTCCAACAGAGGCGTCCCGGCGCGATTCAGATCCACGAGGCTCATCCCGCTGCCGGCCTCATGCAGATTCTTTCCCGCGTCTTCTTCCAAATGCGCGCGCCGGATGCGCACACGCTTGCGACTGCCGCCGGCCGCAATTTCAATCCAGCCGTGTTCACAAATCGGCGCTTCGTATTGCGAAATCTGATACCCCTTCGGCAGGTCCGGGTAAAAATAGTTTTTGCGCGCAAAGCGGTTGCGGATCCCGATCGTGCCGTTCATAGCCAACCCCGCACGTACCGCCATCTCTACGGCCTTCTCATTGATGACCGGCAAGGTCCCTGGCAAGCCGAGGCACACCGGACAGGTCTGCGAATTGGCCGTGAGACCGAACGTCGTCCCGCAGGCACAAAACAACTTCGACTGCGTGCGCAGCTGCGCATGCACTTCCACACCGATGACGACTTCGTATGCCACGCTCAGCTCTGCTCCCCCTTCGTAAACTGCTCACGCTCCCGGCGCATCGCTTCCCGCCCGGCATCGAACGCATCCCGCAACACGGTTTTCTTCGATTCAATGAAGTCGCGACCTTCCTCGACCGCCCCTTCAAACCGCTCACCCGCTTCGCCGACCAAATCCCGCAACCCGTCCTCCGCGCGCCGGGCATAGCCGCGTAGCATCTCACGTGATTCCTGTCCGGTTCGCGGCGCCAACAAGATCGCTGTTACCGCACCCAACGCCGCTCCGCTCAGGAAGCCCAACAATACCGCTGCCGACGATGGACCTTGATTATCCGCCATTGTGATGCCCTCCCTCTTTGAAACGTTCCGTCACCACTTGCTTGGCCGCGCGAAACCCCGCCACGACACTGGCCACATTGGCCAACAACGAACCGCCTGAGCCCCGCACCATACTATGTACCTGATTGACCGATTCGCCGATCTCGCCCACGGCATGCAGCAGAACTGCCGCATGCTCAACCCCGCCGCGTGCCTGCTCGGTCACATCATTCAAATTCTGACTCATCGCGCGCAATTCGGTAATTAGCGTCGGCAACTCGACGTTCAACTTCGTCACCAGCTGCTCCGATTCGGCCACCATCTTGCGTATTTGAATCAAGAGCGGGACGAGGTAGCCCACGAGCACCGCAAAGGCAATGGCAACCAGAATCGCGGCGACATCAACAATCATAGGGCCTCCTTGTCAGGCTCACCGAATCGCCGGCCGTTTTGCCCGCCAGTTCGTTGCCTGCTCGTAGGCATGCGCCCCACGCAACAGGGTCTCTTCTTCAAACGGCCGACCGATCAACTGAAAGCCGATCGGCAATCCCGCCTTGCTGAATCCACAAGGCAACGCAATGGCGGGCAGCCCGGCCAGATTCGCCGAAATCGTGTAGATGTCGGACAAATACATCTGCAACGGATCCTGGGCCTTCTCTCCGAACTTGAACGCGGTGGTCGGAGTCACGGGGGTGACGATCAGATCGACCGTCTGGAACGCCGCCTCAAATTCCTGCCGGATCAACGTCCTGACCGCCTGCGCCTTCCCGTAGTATGCGTCATAGTAGCCTGCGCTCAGCACATAGGTCCCCAGCATGATCCGGCGTTTGACCTCCGGGCCGAATCCTTCCGCTCGGGTCTTCAAGTACATATCCAGGAGATCTTTGCTCTCCGCTGCCCGCAAACCGAACTTCACGCCGTCGTATCGTGCCAGGTTCGAGCTGGCCTCGGCGGTGGCGATGACATAGTAGGTCGCGACGGCCGCATCGGTGGTCGGCAGTTTGATCTCGCGGATGTCTGCCCCGAGTTCCCGCAGGCCTTCGATAGCCGTGCGCACCGCCTGCTCCACTTCCGGATCGAGCCCGTCGGCAAAATACTCGGCGGGCACACCCACCTTCAGCCGTTTGAGATCTTTCCGTTTGAGTGCCTTGAGGTAATCCGGAACCGGCACGTTCGCGGACGTCGAATCGCGCGGATCGTGGCCCGCAATGGCGCCCAACAAAATGGCCGCATCCGTCACATCCTTCGTGATCGGACCGATTTGATCCAGCGAGGAGGCAAAGGCCACCAATCCATATCGAGACACACGGCCGTAGGTCGGTTTCAACCCCACGACGCCGCAAAACGCCGCAGGCTGGCGAATGGAACCGCCGGTGTCGGATCCCAGTGCCGCAACACATTCATCAGCCGCCACCGCTACCGCAGACCCGCCGCTCGATCCGCCGGGAACAGTCTGAATGTTCCAGGGATTGCGGCTGGCGCCGAAGGCCGAATTTTCGGTGGACGACCCCATCGCAAATTCATCCAGATTGGTCTTGCCGAGCAAGAGATAGTTCTGCGCCCGCAACTTGGCGACTACGGTCGCGTCATAGGGCGGCACGAAGGTGTCGAGCATCCGGGAGGCGCAGGTCGTCCGCACGCCTTCCGTGCAGATATTGTCCTTCACCGCCAGGGGCATGGCCATCATCGGCGTGGTTTTCCGCCACCCCTTCAGGGCCTGGTCGAGACGCTCCGCCTGCGCGAGGGCCGCTTCTTTGCACTGCGTGAGATAGGCGTTCACCTTCGGCTCGACCTGCGTCACCCGCAGGAAGTAAGCGCGGACGATCTCCGTCGCCGTGACATCCCCGGCCGTGAACTTCCGCTGCAATTCCGACAGCGTGAGTTTGTGCAGCAACGTCAGTGCCATCAGCGCTTCACAGCCTTACGAGTAATACGGTTTTTGCCATCGACCTGGATGATCTTCGGCTTATGCCGCTTGATCTCTTCATCGCTGTAATACTCGTAGCAGAAAATAATAATCTGATCCCCCACCGCCGCCTTGCGGGCGGTCGGCCCGTTCAGCACGATCTCCCCTCGTCCGCGCTTTCCCTTCATGGCGTAGGTCATGAACCGTTCGCCGTTGTTGAGATTGGAACAGACGATCGCTTCATAGGGCAGAATACCCGCCGCGTCCAACAGATCTTCGTCCACCGTGAGGCTGCCTTCATATTCCAGACAGGCCTCGGTCACCGTCGCTCGATGTATCTTTGCCCGCAACATTTGTCGAAACATAGTCGATTGATGCTCCTTCGATCGCTTAGGATTCTTGGATGATTTTCGGAACCCGGAAACACTGCGCCTCCGCATCGGGAGCATTGCTCAACGCTTGCTCGGTGGACAGCGACGCCTGCACCTGGTCCGGACGAAAGACGTTACTCTGCCCCGGCACGGTCGACGTCGGCTCCACGCCCTCTGTGGAAAACGATTTCAACTTCTGTACATAGCCCACGATCTGATTCAGCTGCTGCGAAAAGGCCGTGGTCTCGGCCTCGGTCAACGCCAACCGCGCCAACTTGGCCACCTTCTCGACTTCCTGCTTCGTGATCTCCATCTCATGCTCCCAGTTCTGTAAGGATGTTCAGCATGGTCTTCCAACAAGGCTGCAGGAAGCCCGGCGACGAGTCGTACCCTCTGGGTACGTCGCAGGAGGCCGGGCGACCGGGAACGCAGTCGGAAGCCATATGTTCAACATCCGACTACTCCACCGTCACACTCTTGGCAAGGTTCCGCGGCTGATCCACATCTTCCCCGCGCAAGACCGCAATGTGATAGGCCAACAACTGCAGCGGGATCGTGAAGAGAATGGGCGACAGCAACGGATGCACATCGGGAATCGTGAACACCGCATCGGCGATCTTCCCTAACTCGCGCTCGCCTTCCGCCACGAACGCAATCACGGGGGCCCGGCGCGCTTTCACCTCCATGAGGTTACTGACGGTCTTCTCATAGAGCCGGTCCCGCGGGGCCAACACCACCACCGGCATGTCCTTGTCGATGAGCGCGATCGGTCCGTGCTTCATCTCTCCCGCGGCATAACCCTCCGCATGGATATAGGAAATCTCCTTGAGCTTGAGCGCCCCCTCCAGCGCGATCGGATAGTTGATCCCGCGCCCGAGAAACAAGAAGTCCGGTTTCTTGTAATACCGTTTCGCGATCGCCAGAATCTCCGCTTCCCGGCCGAGCACATGTTTCACGAGCGCCGGCAACGTGACCAGGCGATCGAGCCAGGACTTCCCGTCCGCCACGCTCAGGACACCCCGCACCCGGCCGAGATGCAAGGCCAACATGTAGAGCGCCGCCAACTGGCTGGTGAAAGCCTTCGTGGAGGCGACGCCGATTTCAGGACCGCAATGGGTATAGAGCACCCCGTCGGACTCGCGGGCCAGCGTGCTGCCCACCACATTGACGATGGAAACGACACGCGCGCCTTTTTGCTTCGCTTCCCGCGCCGCGGCCAGCGTATCGGCGGTTTCACCCGACTGCGAGATCGTGATGAACAGGTCGTTCTTTTCAATGAGCGGGTCGCGATACCGGAACTCGCTCCCGATATCCACCTGCACCGGCGTGCGAACCATCTCTTCGAGCAGATACTTCCCGACGAGGCCGGCATGCCAACTGGTTCCGCAGGCCACGATCCAAATACGTCCGACTTCGGCGAACTGTTTCGGCGTCAGTCCGATATCCGGAAGATCCGCCTCGCCGCTCTCATAGGAATAGCGGCCCCGGATGGTATCCAGAATCGTCTGCGGCTGTTCGTGGATTTCCTTCAGCATGAAGTGGGGATACCCGCTCTTTTCAGCGGCAGAGGCATCCCACGTGACCTTCGTCTTCTTGCGCGTGACGGCCCGACCGTCGAGATCCGTAAACGTCACCGCTCCGGCCGTGACTTCGACGACGTCGCCTTCTTCGAGAAACGTCACGTCCCTGGTATGGGACAACATCGCCATCACATCCGAGCCGACGAACGACGCATCGGCCGTGCGACCGATGACCAGCGGACAACCGGACCGGGCCGCGACCAGCATGCCGGGCTCCCGCTCCGAAATCACCGCGATGGCATAACTTCCGCGAATCTCTTTCGCCGTCGCGCGCACCGCATCCGCCAGATGCAGCTTGCTTTTCTTCATGTGTGTATCAATCAGGTGCGCCACGACTTCCGTGTCGGTTTCAGACTGAAACTTGTAGCCGTCCTTGACCAGGCGCTGTTTCAGCTCGACGTAATTTTCGATGATCCCGTTGTGCACGAGCACGCAGCTTTCGGAGCGGTGCGGGTGCGCGTTCTGCTCGGAAGGCTTGCCGTGTGTCGCCCAGCGCGTATGCCCGATGCCGCACATCCCGCCGATGGCCTTCTGCTCCAGCGACTTCTGCAGATTGATCAACTTGCCGACGCTGCGGCGAATCTCGATCTTCTCCCCTCGCTGAATCGCCACGCCGGCCGAGTCGTACCCGCGATATTCCAGCTTCGACAACCCGTTCAACAAAATCGGTACTGCGTCCTGATTTCCCACGTAGCCAACGATGCCACACATAGGTCGCCGTTACCTCCGTTTTGAACGTTGCACTGCCGGTTGCTTCTTCATAGTACGCTTCGCGGATGCCCCTGCCTTGGCAGGCTTCGCGGACTTCGCACGCTTCACAGTCTTGGTAGACTTCACAGGAGTTACACGGTTCACCGCAGGAGCCGGAGGCGGGACCTGCCCGCTCTGTAACGCCCGCCGCCTGGCCGCCCAGCCCTCGCGGGTCACCTGGGGAACCCGGGCAATCACCAATGCATCCTTCGGCACATCCTGCGTCACGGTAGCGCCGGCCGCGATGATGGAACCTTGCCCGACCGTCACCGGCGCAACGAGCTGCACGTCGCTGCCGATGAACACGCCGTCCCCGACCACCGTGTGAAATTTCTTATAGCCGTCGTAATTGCAGGTGATGGTTCCGGCACCGATATTCACTCCCGATCCGATCGTGGCGTCACCGAGATAACTCAAATGGTTCGCCTTGGAGCCCTCACCGAGTTCCGTCTTTTTCATCTCGACGAAATTGCCGACCTTCGCTTTGCGCCGCGCGATGACACCCGGTCGCAGGTGCACGAACGGTCCGAGATGACAGTCCTCCTCCACCTGCGACTCGCGCAGAATGCAGTGATCCAGAATCTCCACCCTGTTGCCGATGGCGCAATCCGTTATCCTGGTGCCGGAATGCACGACGACGGATTCGCCGATCACGGTTCGGCCTTCGAGCGTCACATGCGGATACAACACCGTGTCACGGCCGATGGTCACCTCAGCATCGATCCAGGTCGAGGCAGGATCCCGCATCGTGACACCGGCTTCGAGCCATCGCTCGCGAATCCGCCGGCGAATCACGCCCTCAGCCTCCGCCAATTGCACTCGACTGTTGATCCCGAGGCCCTCGTCGATGTCCCGCAGCCGCAAGGCCGACACCGTGCGTCCCTGCTGAACCGCCATCTGCACGATGTCCGTCAAGTAGTACTCGCCCTGCGCATTCCGGGGATCGAGTTTGTCGAGCGCCGGAAAAAGAAATTTGCCGTCGACGACGTAGGTCCCGACATTGATCTCGCGCACAGCCCGTTCGGCCTCAGAGGCGTCCTTATCCTCCACAATGCTCTGCACCGCGTTATCCGCCGCGCCTTGCAGCCATTCATCTCGGCGCCGGCGAATGACCCGTCCGTAGCCGGACGCATCGTCGAGCACGGCGGTCAACAGCGTCACCGCAGCACCCTGCGCATCGTGCATCGCCAGCAATTCCCGCACCGTCGCTTCCGTCAAGAGCGGCGTGTCGCCATTGAGAATCAAGTAGCGGGACGGCTTCCGATGCGAGCCATCGCCGAATACCGGACGCGCCTGCAACACCGCGTGACCTGTCCCCAATTGCTTGGTTTGCTCGGCGACGGCAACCTGCCCGCCGACCGCCTCCACCACCTTCCGCACCTCCGCGCCTTGATGGCCGACGACGATCGCAACCCCTTGCTCCGCCAACCCGCAGGCGATATCGAGTACGTACATCACCATCGGCCGACCCGCGACCGGATGCAGCACCTTGGCGAGCGCCGACTTCATGCGCTTGCCGAGTCCCGCCGCCATGATGATGACACCGAGCCCTGCAATGGAGGATGGCACGGCCTTGTCCTGCGATGAATGAGTCATTGAGTCTTCACCATAAGAAATCGACGCAGGGTCTGTCGAGTGCACAGGGGATCAGCCGACCTGCACACCTGCGTCTGGTTGCTTAATAGGCGCCCACGCTTTCCCACCGGGCTGGGACGCGCCGCCTGAGGGAGGAGTGGGTGTGTAGAGCCCTCCCGAGACGATCAATTTCATGGCCTCTTCCACCGTGATGTCCACGGCGATCACTTCACGCTCGGGCACCAGCAGGAAATATCCGGACGTGGGATTGGGCGAGGTCGGGACGTAAACGTGCACCAGCGGGTCCGGCGAGAGCTGCTGCATTTCCCCCTTGGTCACACCGGTCACAAACGCAAAACAATAGTGGCCGTTCTTGGGGAACTGAATCAGCACCACGCGGCGGTAACTCTCCCGCTCTGCAAACGACAAAATGTCCATCATCGATTTGATGGTGGAATAAATGCCGCGCACGACCGGCACGCGATTGAGTAATCCCTCCCACTGCCGCACCACATGACGGCCGATAAAATTCGCGGCGAATAAGCCGGTGACAAAAATGATCAGGATCAGCGCCACGATCCCCAAGCCCGGCACATAGTAACCGGGGGTCACCAACCGAGCGGCGGCGTCGCCGAGAATACCGTCCAGACTCACGAACAGGGTCTTCAAGATCAGGATGGTCCCCCAGAAGGGGATCATGATCAGCAAACCGGTGAGAAAATAGCGTTTGAGTGAAGCTTTCAACATGTGTGGCTGAAGGGCCCTTGGTAGAGCTGCATGATACTGGTCTTTCACCAATCGTCGCAAGCCTTTTCTTGCTATTTTCAATCACTTGGAATAGGATCCGACCCTCTTGCTCCGTAGTTTTTCAGACCCGAATGATGACGCCACGTAGCCGACCACCCCGGGGCCTGTTCATTACCCTCGAGGGAACGGAGGGGTGCGGAAAATCGACCCAGGCCAAACTCCTGGGCGAGCACCTCCGGAACCGGGGATATGACACGGTGGAAACCCGGGAGCCGGGCGGCACTCCGCTCGCGGAAAAAATCCGTTCGCTGCTCCTGGATCGCGCCGACGAACCGGTCGCGCCGGAAACCGAAGCCTTTCTGGTCCTCGCCGCGCGCCGGCAACATGTGGCCCAGGTCATCGAACCGGCACTCGCGCGTGGCAGCATCGTGCTCTGCGACCGGTTCATCGACTCCACGCTTGCCTATCAGGGCTATGCGCGAGGATTGGACATCGCCACACTCGAACGACTCAATCGCCTCGCCACCCATGCGCTCATGCCGGACCTGACGCTGGTATTCGACCTCCCCGTTTCGACGGGACTGGCGCGGCGGCGTTCCGCCGCCGCGCTGAATCGGCTGGACCGCGAGTCCCTACGGTTCCATCAGAAAGTTCGCGCCGGATTTCTCGATTTGGCGAAACGTCACCCCAAGCGAATCAAGGTCCTATCCGCAAGGACATCGAAAGAAACGGTGGCTCGAGCAGTCGCCCGGGCCGTCACACCAATGCTCGGTCACATCCGCCGGGGCGTAGACCACAACAGGCCGGCAGCAAGCCGGCCGTCACCTCAGAAGGCACAGGCTCGCCATGCCGTTCGCTGATATCATCGGCCATGACAGCGCCAAAACCTTGCTCCGGTCTGCAATCCTGCAGAATCGGCTTGCGCACGCCTACCTCTTCCATGGCGACGATCGCATCGGCAAACGCCTCCTCGCCCTCCGCCTGGCGCAAGCGCTCCTCTGCGAAACCGTCTCGAACGAGCAGACCCCGGACGCCTGCGGCGCCTGCCGGGCCTGCCGCCAAGTGGATGCGCGCACCCATCCGGACTTCATGGTGATCGAGCCGGATCAAGAACTCGCGAATCCCCAAATCAAGATCGAGCTCATTCGCGACATCGAACACCAGATGATCTATCGCCCGCTGATCGGGAATCGAAAGATCTGCCTGATCGACGACGCGGATCGCATGACGATCGGCGCCGCCAATGCCTTGCTGAAAACATTGGAAGAGCCGCCCGACCACAGCCTGTTCATTCTGGTGTCGAGCCGACCCTATGCCCTGCCGGCGACGATCCGTTCCCGCTGCCAGGCCTTGCGCCTCACGGCTCCGGCGCAAACCCAGGTGGAGGCCGCCGTCATTCTCAAACGCGAGCTGCCTCCTGCCGACGCGCATTTCCTGGCAGTGCTCAGCGACGGCCAGTTGGGGCGGGCCCTGGAATGCGATCTCGAACAGGCGCGGACCAGCCAGAAGGAATTCGCCGTGATCTTTTCCGCCAAAGGCCTCCAGTCTTATTCCACGGTGCTCGCCGCTGCCGAAGCCCTGTCGAAAGAAGAGCGCGGACCGGAAGCCTTCGACTGGCTGCTGCGGTGGCTGCGCGATATTCTCCTGGTTGCCGTCGGCGCCGGCTCCGATCATGTGCTCAACCTGGATCAGAAAGCCGGCATGCAGGCGCTGGCCGAGCGCATCGACATCGACGAACTGCTGGACCTGATCAACGATCTCGAAAAACTGGAACGGCAGGCCCATCGAAACCTGAACGTGCAGATGGCGCTCGAAACCATCCTGCTACGAGTCCGTCACCTGCTGACGCCTCAGGACACCGCCGACACGCCGCGATAAGCTAGCTTTCACCGCAGGCATCTTGCTATCTTCACTCCACGCCATATGAACAAGCGCGACACCTTCTACATCACGACGCCGATCTACTACGTCAACGACGTGCCGCACATCGGCCACGCCTACACGACCGTCGCCGCCGACGTGCTCGCCCGCTACTGGCGATTGCGTGGACGCGACGTGTTTTTCCTGACAGGTCTGGATGAACACGGGCAGAAGGTTCAGCAGGCCGCCGCGAAGGCCGGTATAGACCCGCAAGCCCACTGCGACCGCCTGGCGCCGCAGTTCACAAACCTCTGGCAACGGTTGAACATTTCCAATGACGCCTTCATCCGCACTACGGACAAGCAACATCAAGACGTGGTTCAACGATACCTTCAACAGCTCTATGATAAACAGCTGATTTACAAGGCAGACTACACGGGATGGTATTGCACGTACGATGAGCGGTTCTGGACGGAAAAGGATGTCGTCGGTGGGCTCTGTCCAGACTGCAAACGGCCGATCGAACAACTGAGCGAGCACAATTATTTTTTCAAAATGGGGCAGTACCAGGAACGGTTGATCGACCACATCCGAACCCACGACGAGTTCATTCGCCCCGTTTCCCGGCGAAACGAAGTGCTGGGATTTCTGCAGACTCAAAAGCTGGGCGACCTGTCAATCTCACGCCCGAAATCCCGCCTCTCCTGGGGCATCGAACTTCCGTTCGACAACGAGTACGTCACCTACGTCTGGTTCGATGCGCTGGTCAATTATGTGTCCGCCCTGGAGTACAAATCGGGACTCGAGCGATTCTGGCCGGCCGATGCCCATCTCGTGGGCAAGGACATCCTCACCACCCACGCGGTCTATTGGTCCACGATGTTGATGGCGCTGGAACGCCCACTACCTCGTTCGATTTTTGCACACGGCTGGTGGACGGTGGACGGCGAGAAGATGTCGAAGAGCCGCGGCAACGTCGTCGATCCCAACACGATGATCGATCAATTCGGCGCGGATGCGTTCCGCTACTTCCTCCTGCGCGAAGTGCCGTTCGGACAGGACGGAGATTTCTCGCGCACCACCATGGTCACGACCATCAATAGTGCACTCGCCAACGGCATCGGCAACCTCCTGAGCCGGACGCTCACCATGATCGAGCGTTCCTGCACGGGCGCCATTCCCGATCGTGGCCCTGCCGTCCTGCCGGAGCTCGAACAACGAATCGAAGACCTGGCCCGGCAACTGCCCGGCAGGATCGAAGCCGGCTACAAGGCCCTGCTCTTCCGGGATGTGCTGCTGATGATCGAAGAATTGAACAGCGCCTGCGATGAATACATCGACAAGAGCGCACCCTGGAAACTGGCGAAGCAGCCGGAGGCACAACCGCAGCTCCACACCGTGCTGAATACGTCCGCGCGCGCACTTCGCCTGCTGGCCATCCTTCTCTACCCGTTCATGCCCACAGCGGCGCAGCAGATGATCCACCAGCTCGGATTGACACTGGATTTGTCACAGCCAGTTTTGGACGAGAACTGCGGCTGGAACCACACTCTCGCCGGCAGCCGGATCCAGAAAGGCGCCTCGCTGTTCCCTCGCATCGAAACCAAACCACAAGGAGCCAAACCCGTGAGCGAGATACCTGCTTCTCCGCAGACGAGCCCTGCCACTCCCAGCCCCGCCGCAGCCCAGAGTCCGGCTGCTCCGGCTGCCGCCCCCGCTGCCGCGCAACCGGCGCAGATCAGCATCGACGACTTCATGAAAATCCAACTGAAGGCGGCGAAAGTTTTGGCGGCGGAGCGTGTCCCGAAATCAGAGAAGCTGCTCAAGCTCCAGGTCAGCCTCGGCAGCGAACAGCGGCAGATCGTCGCCGGTATCGGCAAAAAGTACGAGCCGGAAACACTCATCGGAAAAACCATCGTCATCGTAGCGAATTTGAAACCGGCCAAACTGATGGGCATCGAATCGCAAGGCATGGTCCTCGCGGCGGGCGACAGCGAAGTGCGCGGACTCGCCACCTTCATCGAAGATGTGGAGCCCGGCACCAAAGTGAAGTGAAATGAGTCGCCCCCTCTTCATCCGACTGATCGGCACCTGCCTTCTCGTGCTGCTGAGCAGTGCGGGTGCAGCGTTTACGCCTGAACCGTCCGACTCCGAGCTCGAAAGCAAAACCCACTACAACGACCCCCTCCCCACGACCGTGCTCGTGCGAGTCGTTGCACACCGCTCGTTGGTGCTCGGCCACGACGTCGGCGGCGCGCGCGTCACAATCACCGATGTGGCGAGCGGGCAACTCCTGGCTTCCGGCCTCCAGCAGGGAGAACCGGGTGACCAGACTCAGATCATGCGCACGCCGCACCTCATGGACGAACCGGTCTATAGCAGTCGCCCGGCGGCGGCGTTCTCCACCACCCTCGAGCTCACGCGCCCGATGCTCGTGGAAATTACCGCGGAGGGACCGCTGGCCTATCCCACTGCTCTGCAACGGGCGAGCACGACGGTCCTCCTGATTCCCGGTCACGACCTGACCAACGATGGCATTGTGCTGCACCTGTATGGTTACCTCGTGCAAGTTGAGCATCCGAAACCGGGTGAGCCCCTCATCGCCAAGGAAGATGTCATGCTGCGCGCGTCGGTACGCACCCTCTCGGGAGCGCTGGTGCGTCCGCATAGCGACTGGGACTCCCGGAAGATTCACATCTACGCCGAACTCCTGATCGGCGACCGGATCGTAGAGCGCCTGCAGATGTTTTATGCGGGCGAGAAGAGCCGCTTCGAAGCGCCGTTCTTCGTGCCGATTTCGAAAGATGCGCCCGACGGCATCACGCTGCGCGTCATCGCAGCCGACACGGCGACCGGCAACTTCGGGATGGGAACCGCGCAATACCCGGTGCTCTCCGAACGACTCAGGCCCAGGAAGAATTAATTCAGGCGTGGTATGGTGACTGAGTAACGGACGAGGATCTTCGTTCAATCACCGGATCACCCAACTACTCAATCGTACGTTCTGCGTATGGATCCTAAACAGCGGCAATTCTCCATCTGGTACATGTTCATCGCCCTTTGGGCGCTGATCCTGCTCCAGACGTTTCTCCCATCGCTCTTCAACCCGACTGAAATCCCCTACAGCGAGTTCAAAGAATCCGTGGCGGCGGGCAAGGTCACCGAAGTCGCGGTCTCGCCGCAGATCATTCACGGGAAACTGAAGGAGGACAAGGTCTTCCACACGATTCGCATCGAAGACCCGGATCTGCTCAGGAACCTTGCGGAACATCACGTGAAGGTCACCGGCGTCATCGAAAGCACCCTGTTCCGCGACGTGTTGTCCTGGATCGTGCCGATCGTCCTCTTCTTCGGCGTCTGGTGGTTCCTGTTACGGCGCATGGGGCAGAGCCAGGGCTTCATGACGGTCGGCCAGAGCAAAGCCAAGATCTATGTGGAAAAGGAAGTGAAAGTCACGTTTGCCGATGTGGCCGGGGTGGACGAGGCCAAGCAGGAGCTGGAAGAGATCATCGAGTTTCTCAAGACACCGGAAAAGTTCCGGCGGCTGGGCGGCAAAATTCCAAAAGGCATCCTGCTGGTCGGCCCGCCGGGCACCGGGAAAACCCTTCTGGCGAAGGCCGTGGCCGGAGAAGCAGGCGTGCCATTTTTCTCCATCAGCGGCTCAGAGTTCGTGGAGATGTTCGTCGGCGTCGGCGCAGCCCGCGTCCGCGACCTCTTCGAGCAGGCCAAAGGCAAGGCCCCCTGCATCATCTTCCTCGACGAGCTCGACGCGTTGGGCAAGGCCCGCGGGGTCGGTCCAATGGCGCATGAAGAACGGGAACAGACCCTGAATCAGTTGCTGGTCGAAATGGACGGGTTCGATTCACGCGTCGGCGTCATTCTCGTGGCCGCCACCAACCGCCCGGAAATTCTCGACCCCGCCCTGCTGCGGGCCGGGCGATTCGATCGGCAAGTGCTCGTAGACCGGCCGGACAAGATCGGACGACTCGCGATCCTGAAAGTCCACGCCCGTTCTATCACGCTCGACAATCAAGCCGATCTGGAAACGATCGCCGCCATGACACCGGGCTTCGTCGGCGCCGATCTGGCCAATCTGCTGAACGAAGCGGCGCTGCTCGCCGTCCGGCGCAACAAAGACACCGTCAGCCTGTCGGAACTGCAGGAAGCCGTCGAACGGGTCATCGGCGGACTCGAGAAGAAAAACCGCGTCCTCAACAAAATGGAGCGGGCCCGGGTCGCCCATCATGAGGTCGGCCATGCGCTGATGGCCCTCTCAATTCCCTGCGGCGATGCGGTGCACAAAATCTCAATTATTCCTCGAGGTATTGCCGCGCTTGGCTACACCATGCAGCTCCCGACCGAAGACCGGTTCCTCATGACCGTATCCGAACTCAAGAACCGGATCGCCATCCTGCTGGGTGGCCGGGCGGCGGAAGAAGTCATCTACGGCGAAGTCTCCACCGGCGCACAGGACGATTTGCGCAAGGCCACCGATATCGCCAAGAGCATGGTCAAGGCCTACGGCATGAGCGAGAAGCTCGGCCAGGTGAGCCTGGAACGGGATCGGCAGTCCATCTTCCTACAGACCGGTCCTTCACAGACACCGGGAGACTACAGCGAACGTACCTCCCGTGAAATCGATTGTGAAGTCCGGCTGTTGATCGATGAACAATATGAACGGGCTCGCGACCTCATCAAGGCTCAGGAGGCCACGCTGCGGCATGCCGCCCAGGTCCTGCTCGAAAAGGAAACGATCAGCGGAGAAGAACTCAAGACACTCGCCGCATCACACTGAAGCCAGCCCGATCCAACCCCTTCCCCGATGCGTCCCTCCCGCTCTCGCAACAAAACCATAGCAACGTCTTGCCCCCGTCGATCTCTCATGAGACACTGACTACGATGGTTCCCCACACCTATCATGAACTCCACTCCCGATTGAGGATTGCCCTCGCCCTCAACGCCGTCATCATCGTCGCAGAATTTGTCGGGGGCTTCCTCACGAACAGCATCGGGCTGATCGGAGACGCGGGCCACAACCTCGTCGATCAGGGCTCGCTGTTCCTGGCATTGTACGCGCACATCCTGACCGCGCGCCCCGCCACCGACAGCCGGACCTTCGGCTATCACCGGGCCGGCATCGTCGCCGCATTCCTCAACTCCTTTATCCTGCTGCTCACCGCCGCCGGCATCACGATCATGAGCGCCCAGCGCATTCTGACTCCTGTCCCGATTCCCGGCGGCTGGGTCATGCTCATCGCCCTCATCAGCTTTGTCGCCAATCTGTCGATCGCGCTCCTGCTTCAACATGGCGCGAAGGACGACCTCAATATCCGCAGCGCGTTCTGGCACATGCTCAGTGATGCCTGGGTCTCCTTGGGGGTTGTGGTGAGCGGCGGTGCCATCATGCTGACCGGCTGGTCCGTCCTCGACCCGCTGGTGAGCCTGTTCGTCGTTGTGGCGATCATTCGCGGCGCCTGGCCGCTCTTTAAACAATCACTTGAGGTCCTCCTGGAATCCACCCCGCCCGGCGTCAGCCCCGCGCAGGTCGCCGCCACCATCGAATCCATTCCCGGCGTGAAGAACGTGCATGACCTCCACATCTGGGCGGTCGAGCCGCGCCTCATCATGATGACCACGCATGTACAAGTCGATGGGCACGATGAGGCCCTGACCAGCGACCTCCTCCATACCATCCGAGAGCGCATCACAACCGACTTCGGCATCAAGCACCTGACGATCCAGCTCGAAACCGAATGCTGCCATCCCGAAGCCGTCCACTGCGACCTCTCGAAACTCCACGACCAGCATTCCCATCCCGAGTTTCTGCACAGCCATCATTAACCGGATGGTCGGAACGTCGGAATTTTGAAGCGCCCGCTATACCTCCCTCAGCCCCGACAGTTACAATAGCCGCATGAATCAGCCGCAGACACTCCCCGTTCCCTTTTACGTCCTGTGCGGATCGCTCGGCGCCGGCAAGACCACCCTGCTCATGCGCCTCCTCGAATTCTGGAACAGCCAGGGACATAAGGTCGGCGTGCTCATGAACGAGGCGGGCGAAGTCAGCATCGATGGGCCGCGCGCGGGCACGATCGCCGAGCAAGTTCTCAATCTTGCCGGCGGCTGCATCTGTTGCGACACCAAAGACGATTTGGCCTGGAGCATCACCCAACTCGTGCAGGACTACCAATCCACGGTAATCGTGCTGGAATGCTCCGGCATGGCGGACCCGGCGGAAGTGGTCGATGCCGTGACGGATGCCTACGTGTCACGCATCGCGAAGCTCGAACGGATCTTCGCGATGTTGCATCCCGTGCCCTTGCCCGATACCGGCATGGCGGAACTCGTCACCCGCAACGCCATTCGTTACGCCGATGACCTGATCCTGAACAAACGGGATCTCTACATCCCCGGTCATTGGGAGCAGTTTCGCGAAACCATCACCCATCACAATCCTTATGGACGGATCTGGGAAACCAACCACGCCCGGCTGGACATTTCTGCGTTGCTCGCCGCGCCGGCGACACGCACAGTGCCGACCAACGTGTCGTTCGGGAAACCGCCCACAGCGGACGAGAGGCACGACGCGCGCGCACCTCATCACCCGATGGTGACCACGGTGCGGCTACCAAAGCCGCTCGACCGCAAAAAGTTCATGGAATGGACGAAGTCGTTACCGGAGGGAATGGAACGAGCGAAGGGATTTTTTCGGTTTGCGGGAGAACCCGAACTGCAGGAGTTTCAGTTTTTTCCGCCGCGCACCAGCACCGTCGAGCCGGTCATGCTGCTCGATGAACCGGACCATGTCGTGGTGCTGATCGGACGCGATTACGATCAGGAACGCTGTCGAGCCTCCCTCCTCGCCTGCCTCATTTCATAACATTGTCAGGAGATCGAACCGGCCGAAGGCTGTCGCACGCCGGCGGGAGCCATGCGCTCAGTACGCGGCCGGAATCGCGACCAGCGGGTGAGTGACCAGGCCACGCCCCCTCCGATCAATCCACCCACCACCCATCCGCCCATCACATCCGTCAGATAATGAGCCCCGATGTAGATGCGCGAAATACCAATGGCCGCCACAAGCGGCCAACCGATCCATCCCGATTTTGGATAGAGCACCTGGAAGAACGCCGCCGCCGCCGCGGTATTGGCCGCGTGATTGGAAGGAAAGGAAAAGGCCCCGCCGCAGCCCAGCAATTGATGCACATCCGCAAGCGTCACACAGGGACGTGGACGCTGCACAAGCCCCTTGAGTTGCGTGCCCAACGCATCCGCCGCTCCGATCACGCCGGCCAACGCCGCCGCTCCGATCAGACATTCCCGCTGGTTCTTCCAGAACCAATAGGCCGCAGCGAGCAGAATGGGATACAGCAGATTGCCCGGTTTGGCCAATTCGACCATCACCCAATCAAGCAGACTCGACCGACCGGCAACACCATTGATGCTGTGAAAGAGAGTTTCGTCCAATCCCATGCCTGTCACTCAAAGAGTTGGTGATGGAGTTGCTCGCGGGTCAACTCGAAGTGTGCGGCGACGTCGGTGAGGATTGCGGAGAGTGTTCCGATGCGAAGAGGACTGTGCTGTGGAATCGTAATATGATGCTCGCCGTGTTCAGTGGTCGTCAGCCGCAAATGACTGCCGGTTTGTTGCGTGATCGAATAGCCTACCTTCCGAAGAATATGGGCGAGATCGTGTCCCGATAGATCCCGCGGAAGCCTCATACGGTAATAACTTCCTCCCGAACATGATGGAGACGGATAACCTTGGGGGCTTGTCCTGCCTCAAAGTGACAGCGAACGGCATCACGAACCTTTTCTGGAAGTTCGGCGAGCGAGTCAGCCTCCGTGAAAATCGATGGGCCCAGGGATCGAGCCACGAAACCGCCCTCTGGCGCCTCCTCGACCATGAAGATTAGCTCGGTCATTCTTGCCCTCCGTATAGCGCCAATAACGCCATGCTAATCATATCCGAAGCCAATGTCTAGCGAACCGATCATTCGCTCGCCGGGGAGGAGCACTCTGGTTCGGCACTGACCAGAGCGGGTTCTGCGCATTCACTCCCAGACGATATTGGTGACGCCCGGAATCGCAGGAACAAGCTCGGCAAGATGAGTGTTCAATCGCTCGATCTCAGGCGTGGGGTCAACGCGGTTGAAAAGGCGCTGAAGCACCGACAATTCTGCGACGGGGTAGACTGTCCATTCCGATGTGCTGCCTTCGGTGTTGCTGCATGCCAGCCACAACAGAAACGGTGCGCGCGAGATCATCACCACCCACCCGAAATCCTCCGGGATGACTCCCTCCACGGATACCCCACGCTCACGAAGCCGATCGGCCAGCCAGTTGGCCCAGGCTTGGCCATAAACACCCGGGTTCGTGTGCTCCTCTTCACCCGCGATGGGTGTGAAGAAATCGGAGGTAAAGGTGATTTGAGTGCCGTCTTCATAACGTCCTGTCTCCTTCCATCTATCAAAGATTCACAGATCAGGGGAGAATCCGAGACTGGCATGCCAGCGGGCAAGCCCTGCAATCCTCATGGGTTCAGACGCGGTGACAACGCCAGAATGCGAGGAAGCTGAATGCGGTTGGTCGAGAAATTGCGGAGTCGCACAGCGAGACGAGCGGCGAGCCCGCCCGCCGACAGGCTCGCCGCAGCTGCGAATCCGTGATTGCAGCAGACACGCTCATGAATAATGCGGGCTAAAGGCTTGTCGTGCCCGGCACCGCTTCAAAATGAAGGACTGTCGGAAAGGGATCATAGAAGTGATGTAGGAGCGCTTTCCACTCCTGATACTGGGGAGAGCCGCGGAAACCCGTCTCATGAGCATCGACTGATTCCCACCGTACCAAGAGAATGTACTCGTCGGTCCGCTCGAGACAGCGCTGCAACTCATGAGACACGTACCCGGGCATGCTGCTGATAATCCGTTGCGCCTCACGAAAGGAGTTCTCGAAGGCTTGAGCCTGACCGGCGCGAATGCGAAGCGGCGCCACTTCAAGAATCACGGACGTGCCTCCGATATCGGCGGCAAGCAACAAAGAAAGTGCGGCTTGAGTTCCATAGGCCTTGAACTTCGTGAGCATTCGTCACCGAGCTGCCTCACGATGAAGTCTGCTGCGGTTGACAGGCGCAGCATAACACGGAAATCCGCGAGAACTGCCGGAGTCGCACGCTAAAAGTAAATTCGACGCGTATCAAGAGATCGCTGCGGAGCCCCTTCGACGATTCCACTCCTTGGGCCAGGAATGCTTAACCTTGTGATTCCGTATAATCATGCGCTATATTGCACACATAACTAAGCATGAGGTAACACATGGCCGTGGCGTACAAGAAAGAAGAAATCCTCAGCGCATCTCGAGTCGCGCGGTCCTTCGGAAAAGTGCTGACCGACCTGAAGGCCCAGCACCGGCGGCGAGTGGTCGTCCTCAAAAACAATCAGGTGGAAGCTGTGATCGTGCCGGTGGATGACTATGAAAAGATGGCGGAGGCGCTCGATCTCCTGGAGCACATGGAGATCCACCGCCATGTCACGCAGCGGGCACGCAAGAAAGGAAAGAAACCCATCACATTAGAGGCCTTGCTGAAGGAGCAAGGCCTTGCGATATAGCGTCGTCCTGACTGTCGCTGCCGCCGAGGATTTTCGACATCTTGACGGATCGCTGAAAGAACCGGTTGCGAAGCAGCTCCTGAAACTCGAAACCGCCCCACGGCTCGGCGAGCATCTTGGCAATCGCGCTGGTCTCGATCTCACCGGCTACTACAAACTCTACGCAGCGAAGAAATCGATCCGTATCGTGTACCGGATCATCGACCAACAGATCCTGGTCGAAGTCGTCGCTATTGGCAGGCGCGAAGATCTCGCGGTCTATCAGGAAGCACTCAAGCGGTTAACGCACCGGGACCGATAGGAGAACTGTTCCTCCGGGCCTGTATGCGGCCATCAGTCGCTCCTTCATCCCCCTACCGCCTCTCGCATATCCACGGCGTCTCGAATCGTTCACGTTCAGCCAGATCAGGTACAGGGTCTTAGCCTCCATTCCTGTTCCCTTACATTTCGTCCATGTCACGATCCTGGGCGGCCCCGCCAGCCTCTCGCCAGAGCGGCGCCACTCACGTACAATCCGATGCCTCACAGCAAGGAGGGATGTCTCATGACCATACGAACGTGTGCGCCGCGTGTCGGGCTTCTGGTTGCGCTGGGAGCCGCGCTGCTACTGCCGGCCTCCACGCCGTGGGCCGGGACGGGTGCCGTGCGTCCGGGAAGCGGCTACATCATCGCCGGCCATCCGTTGGATGACCACGACCCGCAATACACGGTCAACGACTATCGCACCTACGTGATTGCCGGCTGCGTGCCGAAGCATCTGCCGATTAAGGGGCCCGTGGGTTCCGTATGGGTGGCCTGCAACGATCTGGATTACGCGAAGGACAAGGTCGTCGAAAGCCGGTTCGTATCCTGCCTGGAAATGTTTCAGGACGGCGTGCTGCAAGGGCTGTTCATCAAAGAGGTGAACAACCGCACGTGGGAATCGTTCCGGTTTTCCTGCCGGGAATTGCAGGCCGACGGCACGGTCGGGCCCCGTTGGGAGAAGAGCCCGTTCCTCTTCAATTACGAAAAAGAAGGCACACTGTTCGAGACCACGGTGCCGACAAACCGCCTTTCCATTGGCCTGTACGAGGTCTACAACAAGCTGCAACTCCGGGAGAGTCTCCTGCAGGTAGGGCTGGAACATGCCACCGCGGAGGATATCCACGAGAACGGGTTAAAGGGAAAAGATCCGCAATCCATCCAGGTCAGTCCCAGGGTGCCGGATGCGTTCGGACTGGGAGGCATCGCGGGCACGCACAAATGGGAATGTCCTCCGGGGATGGTGGTGACCGGCGCCGCCATCGGCCACGTGCCCGATAACAAGGGAAAACACACCCGGCCGGTCTATCTCCTCATGGAGTGCCGGAAACTGTTTCACGGATAGGAAAGAGTCGGAGATGGGGCGATATGAGGTTAGGTCTTTTTCCGTGCATGGTCGCTGTCCTGGCGATTCACGATTCGGCTGATGATCGAATAGAAGCCCACTGCCTGCCCGATCTCGGACAAGCTGGATCGAACACAAGGGGTAAGATCAGACAAAGGGGTCTGACCCCTTATTCCCTGAACCCCACACGATTTACGGAGACCAAATGGCATTATGCACTCCCACCTTCATCGGCCTATTGACTCCGTGGGATCACATAGCTCGCTCCACCAAAAATGGAAGTATAAGTGCCTCGTGTCGTTGCGCGCGCATTGACTGAGTCAACCCAGGCGCCGATAATGCGCCACACATTGGCCGATAAGGACGGAGCAGAGTCGCCCGTCTCAGACCGTTACAACTAGACAGTCACGGATTTCAGGGAGAGCTCAGTGAGTGGCCACGGCCACCCCCACGATTCGATCGTATTCTGTATCGGAAAGCCCCAACCAGTGCAGGATGAATCAGACGAGATCTGGGGCTTCCGTTTTTCTATGCCTCCGGTTTTGCGACGGAGCCTTCGTTCGAGGATCGTATGATTAGCGGACCCGGCGCGGCCATGCTGGACAGCAAGCTCTTTGTCTCACGCCTGAACGGCGACTTCCCCGACCTGTACGAGCGATGGTGGGATGGAGACGAGTGGATCTGGATCAACCACGGCAGACCTGCCGGCAGTGCTGTCACCGGCACGCCCGGCGCGGCGATGCTGGAGGAAAAGCTGTTTGTCGTCGTGGCCGACGGCAGTCTGTGGGAGCGGCATTGGCGGAGCGATCTCGGACGCTGGGCTTGGAACAGCCATGGCCGTCCCGGCAATCGTCCCATCGTGCACGGTCCCGGCGCTGAAATGATGAACGAGAAGTTCTTCGTCGTCACGGACGACGGGCATCTGTGGGAGCGGCATTGGCGGAACGACCAGGGGCGTTGGGTGTGGAACGACCACGGCACGCCGCCCGCCACCACCGTCGCGACAGCCCCTGGTGCAGCCATGATGGATAGCAAACTCTTCGTCGGCACCGCGAACGGGCGGCTCTACGAACGTGCCTGGAACGGTACCCAATGGGTCTGGGTCGATCATGGCCTGCCGGTCGGCACGTCGGTAGCCACGGCGCCTGGGGCGGCGATGATGAACAGCAAACTCTTCGTCGGCACCGCGGACGGACGACTGTTCGAGCGAGTGTGGAACGGCAGTCAGTGGGTCTGGGTCGACCACGGCGCTCCGCCCGCGACGACCGTCGCCACGGCCCCCGGCGCGGCGATGATGGACAGCAAGCTGTTCGTCGGAACCGGCAATGGGCACCTGTATGAACGGGTATGGAACGGCAGTCGGTGGGTCTGGGTGGACCACGACACCCCACCCGGCACCACCGTCAACGCCGCCCCCGGTGCCGCCATGATGGACAGCAAGCTGTTTGTATCCACGGCCAGCGGACGGTTGTACGAGCGCACGTGGGATGGGGCACGCTGGACCTGGGTGAACCACGGCACAGCCCTTCACGATCGCGCCGAGCATGCGGTGGGCAGCCCAGGATCTGATCCCAAACTCTCGATCCTGATCATGGGGGACGGGTATGCCGAGGCCGACATGACTGCCTATCGGTCACAGGTAACCAGCCAGGTTCTGGGCGCGTTGCGCCTGGACCTGCTGCTGTTGCATCAAGGCGCGTTCCGTGTCGTTCGTGTCGACTTGGTGTCGGTGGAGTCCGGCGTTCGAGAGCGACGCTACAACTCCAGGGGCACTATCATCTCCGATGTGTTCAAATCCTCCCGGCTCGGTCTCATCCCCAACGACAGCTGGGACCGTTGTTGGTTCGATATGTCGACGTTTACGGATGCGCGTATCGAAAAACTCCGCCAGCGGTTCGCTCCCGATGCCGACCATGTCATTGTGCTCGTCAAGTCGGACACCTGGGGTGGGTGCAGCTCGGTCGGCCCCGGCACCGGCTATTTTACGGAAGGCAGCGGAATGACGACCGTCGCCCATGAAATGGGGCACAACCTGTTTGCCCTGGGCGATGAATACGTCAGCGCCACGGAGACGTTCACCGGCGTGAGCAGGTACCCCAATACCTCGGAGGCGCCCTCAGAGTGGAACATGCTCAAATGGTTTGACCTCGTCGCCCCCAATACCCCGTTACCGACGAATGCAGCCCGTCCACCCGCCGGGTGGAATCGACGCACCAGCGTGGGCGCGTTTGAAGGGGCCGGAGGCTCCTATGCGACGGGGCTCTTCCGGCCGGTACTGGAATGCCGGATGAACCAAAACAATCCGCCCTGGTGTCCGGTCTGCGGGCGAAAGATTCTCACCGATCTGGAGGTGTTCGAATGAGCCCACACCCCCAATGGCGCGGGCAACGGCGTATCCGGGTCGCGCTCGAATTTAGTGCACGAGGAATTCGCCTCGCCGGCATGAAGCCACTGGAAGGGCCGGCCGTCCAACGGCCGGTTCTGGAAGGAAGCTATCTGGCTGAGGTCACGGTCGGTGGCACGACGGCGATCGTGCATTCGTTCAACGATCCGCGATCGGTTCGCGGGATTTCCAGGCCGCAACAGCCGGGACACAGCTTTACTCGCCAGGGCACGGCCGTCGTCTATGTCGATGTGCCGATCGCCCACGAAGCTCCGCTGGGGGACATCTTGATCAACGTGACGGACCTCTCTAA
This sequence comes from Nitrospira sp., assembly GCA_024998565.1. Lineage (NCBI taxonomy): Bacteria > Pseudomonadati > Nitrospirota > Nitrospiria > Nitrospirales > Nitrospiraceae > Nitrospira > Nitrospira sp. The sequence continues at coordinate 324,052 of JACOEM010000002.1, read as the reverse complement.
GTTGCGCCAACGGCCGGTCGATCTGGCCGAGGTCCAAGCCCTGCTCGGCCGTGCGCCCAAAGGAATCCGCGCGGCAGGACGCATTACAGGTGAGCAGCTGCGGGCGCATCCCGATTGGGGGGCGTTGGGGCTCCCTGGTATTCCATCGGCGCCACGCCTTGGATTCTATGAAATTTACCGTGATCGAGAGAAACAGGTCCGGTGGCGCCTTCGTCACAGCGACGGGCGAACTGTGGCCGAGTGCGCCGGGCCGTACCCAAGCCGTGCCGAGTGTGAAGCAGACCTCCGTTGGATGAAAGAATCGGGCTCACGAGCGGTTGTCCGTTCGCTCGATATTCCATCTCCACCGACAGCCGCGAAGAAGCGGAAGTAGCTCTCTGCTGAACGTTCGGATGCCCCCGGCACACCCACACCTCACCCCCCGAACGATCGGCCTTGCCGGACGCTGATGCAATCTGGTGCTAGGCATTGCGGCAGGCGGTGACGTAGTGGAGCGCTCGCGGAAATGCTAAGCGAAGCCAACGGGCCATGCCACCTGCCCTAACTGATCAAGGGACACAATTCAAGATCCGACCCCGATTTGACCGCCTTTCCATTGGCCTGTACGAGGTCTACAACAAGCTGCAACTCCGGGAGAGTCTCCTGCAGGTAGGGCTGGAACATGCCACCGCGGAGGATATCCACGAGAACGGGTTAAAGGGAAAAGATCCGCAATCCATCCAGGTCAGTCCCAGGGTGCCGGATGCGTTCGGACTGGGAGGCATCGCGGGCACGCACAAATGGGAATGTCCTCCGGGGATGGTGGTGACCGGCGCCGCCATCGGCCACGTGCCCGATAACAAGGGAAAACACACCCGGCCGGTCTATCTCCTCATGGAGTGCCGGAAACTGTTTCACGGATAGGAAAGAGTTGAACTAGGACGTGGGGCGAGGAATCTAGCAACTATGCCATGGCCGACGTTAGCCTGAGTGGTGTCGCGACACAGTCACCCGGATTTATTAGCGGAATGGTTCTGAGCATGATGCCCAATCCGTCCCGGTGCCGCGCCCAGTACAAGACCTGCTCCCAAATTGTGGTGATCAATTCTCCGCCCACAGCGAGGGCGACTTGACACGATATCGATTCGCTGCAGCGCCCTGGCTAGGTCACGTCATCCAATACTAAAAATAATCACCGAACTCTCGTCCAGAGTGCTCAAACTCTGCCGGAATGCCTGAATACCGTCGAACATCCACTTACCTGCATCTGGCTCGTCTGTCTCGTTGAACCCACAAAAATAATCGCGCATTGCCTGCTCTGAAAACTGACCGTCCAGCTTCGAGAGAAATGCCCGCTTGTGAGCATCGGTAAAAATAAAGTGCGTCGCCTTGCGAGAATCGGTGAGAAACTTGCCAAGCTCATCATACTCCGAGTCCATGAGCGTGATCTGGTGCTGCTCGTCCAAATACGGCAAAAGCGTGCCTAGAACAAAGCCTGACCACTGATAGTCGGCGACCTCCTGGCCATGCTGCTGCAAATAGTCGAGGTAACTGTCGCGTGGCGTGCCAAAGAGCCGCTTCCTGGGAAGGGCGACCTGACGAAGACCCTCAATAGCGGTCTTTGGTAGCTTGATGAATGATGCAATGGCAGACATAAACACACAGCCGTCTAATAGTCAGGTGACTCACCCTGTCGCCAATTCGCTGCAGCGCGCTGGTTAGCCCACTGGTAATTTCTTTCCAACATTGAGCCCAAGGCGTAATACCGCTGCGAGGTTCTGTGGTGGTGTCGGATAAGTGACGCCCATGCGTCGCCAAAAATCCACAAAGACCCAAAAATCTCCAAGCGTGAACTCGTCATTGGGATGCGCCTTTGCCTCGGGAGTAGGCAACGAGTCAACGTCCACGATGTATGGCTGAATGACCTGCGGTGAAATGCCAATGGATGAAGCCAAGCGTGACGGCTCCGTGTCGTAACCGGACATGCGCTGAAAGTCGTCGGGTGACTCCTCCTTCCAATAGCGAGAACGAGAACAGAAGGCATGCAACTCCGTGCCGCCTGAACAGCAAAGATGCTCCCAATACTCATCATCATAAACGTGAACTGTAGAAACGAGCCAACCCTGCGAAGCTGCGAGAGTGCGCACCAATGGAAAGTCGTGGATGTTGAAATACGCCGGCCAGAATATCACCGTCCAGCCAGCGACAGGGGCATAAATCTGTGCATCGCGCTGGGGGACCAGCTGCGAATCAACTGGAAGAGACTCGCAAGGCACGCCGTATGACTTCATGTGATCGATGACAACGCGTGCCAGGTCGGCAACAGAATCCGTTTTGAATGCGGTGACTGCGAGGAAGTATCCCATTATGGTGTAGTGCGAAGTGGGCTAACTATGTTTCCGCCGATCCGCATAAGATCTGGATCCGCCAGTCCCCACATGCGGAAAAGGTGCCAAGAAGCATCATGGGCACCCTATGCCTGCAAGTAAGTTTTATCCCCTCCCACGTCAATGATACCCATGAACAGACGCGGCAGATACCTACGCCGAGCTTGCGGTCCTGTCAAGCAGAACGGAAACGTACCGTGCGCTGTCCCACACGCTGTCCGCCTCGCCATGAATCAAAAGCCTCGGCATAACTAGGGCTCCTCCTAGGGTCGGCCCTGGCCCCCGATGTGGTACTTCACTTGTGTACACATCGGGCGAACCCAGGAGGCCTCATATGATGACAAGATTCATAACAAGACGTTTTGCACTGATGCCCGGATTGCTCCTCACCCTCGGCGGCTGTATGACGAATGCCACCGTCGAGTTGACGAAGGCGCCGTTCGACGCGACGACCCAACTCACCAACGGCACATCCGGAGCCACCAAAGAGTTCCTCGATCCGACGACCGAATTCACGTCGAGCACCACACCGGGCGCGCTCGCCGACGGCCGTCTGCTCAGGGCCAAACAAAAGGCCACCGTCTTCGCGATGCATACCCACGAAAATCTCCGCGCGGACATCGCCCGCGGCCAGGGAGAATATCTTGCGTCGTTGGCTGCCCTCACCGGCGTCTCTGCAGACCGGTACCCGGACTTTCAGGCGACGATGATCGGTTCGTATCCCACGCTGTTCGATCAGCAATTGTCGCTCTCACAGTCGAATGAGCGAGTGATCGATCTGGCTTGGACAAATGGCTATGGCATGCCACAGCCGGCAGTGAAGTGATCGCGTTCCCGATGCCTCATCGTGGACCCGATTAATTCAGGTGAGCTCGTGAAGGCACAGACCATCACGACATCGTCGCAACATGACACAGCATGCCTGTCTACCGCATAAATACACGTATTCTCACGTGCCTTGACGGTTGACAGGGTCGTGCGAGCGGCGTAGGTTTCGGTCGTCTGACGGAACCTATGGCCAACATCAGCATCCATGGACGTATCATCGATGAGCGGGGGGCCGGCATCGCCGGCTTGACCGTTCGCGCGCTCGACTTCGATCCTGTTTTTAGCGAAGACGATGTGCTGGGCGTCGGCAAGACAGAAGGCGACGGCACCTTTCTCATTTCCTACTCGCCGGACGCCTACCGCACCTGGAAGGTCGATCGGAATCCCGACCTCGTCGCCCAGATATTCGGCCCCATCCACGCAGACCCGGCACTCTTCGGCACGCGCCTCCTGCACGAAACCCCGGAAGCGAAAGATGTCACCGACTCGAACCACGAGGTCGGCACCATCACCATCCATCGCAACAACATCGAGGGCTGGCTCGTCACCCATACGACGTTGAACCCCGCAGTCGGAGAACCCGTCGCGCTTTTTCACCACAACCGCATCACACACTTGATCGACGGGGCGAAGATGTTCCCCGCGGTGACCGACGCCGCCGAGGGCGCCACCGAATCCATCAACCTGATGACGCTGTTTTTCGACGTCGGCAACAATTTCATCACCAAGTTCAAAAAAACCAGCTTCGACCGTTTCAACCCTCCCTCCACCGGCTGCAAGCAGGCGGCGGAGGCCACTCTGGAAGAGGTGCTCAAGAACAAGGGCGGCAAGCCGGTGAACGTGCTGGTGACGAACCTGCCGCTCTCCGCGGAAGACACCGTGACCGAGGTGGCGGAGTTTTTTGCCCAGACGGCGGGCGTGCGCACCAATGCGTTCAACAAGGGCTTCGCCCTGCTGCATGCCAAGGCCATCGTGGTGGATGGGGACCACGCCATCCTCATGGGGTCGCCGCTGAAACAGTACTACTTCAGCGACACCGACCATGCCATCCGGGACGCGCGCCACAAGGGCTCGCTCATGCACGACGTCAACACCGATCTCAAAGGCCCGGCGGTGTCTCACATCGAAAAGACGTTCGCGAGCATCTGGAATGCCACCGGCAAACCGATGCTCATCCCTCCGCCGAAGACCTTTCCCGAACTGGCGGTGACGCCCGACGGCGACGTGGCCTCGGTGCAGGTTCTGCGCACGCTGCCGGGCGGCTCGATCAAGCGCGTCAACCCGAGCGATGAAGACCTGCCCTACGGCGAAACCGGCATCCTCGAAGCCTACGAGCGCGCCATCGCCAATGCTCAGCGGTACATCTACATCGAGAACCAGTACTTCACCTCTCCCGAGATCGTCGATGCGCTCATCGCGAGGATGAAAGATACGACCAAACCCCGGTTGCAGATCATCCTGGTCCTGAACCTGCGCCCCGACCTGCCCGGCTATCCGGATCGCCAGATCGATAACGTCAACCAACTCCGCAGCGCCGCCAAAACAGGCGGGCATCACCTGGGCGCCTACACCCTCTGGAGCCGATCGGAGAAAGCAGGCAGCGGCGGCCCGGGGAATCCGCGGCGCTACGACGTGATGCCGGTGTATGTCCACAGCAAGGTCGCCATCATCGACGACGTGTGGGCCACGGCCGGCAGCGCGAACCTCGACGGCACCTCGATGAACTACCACGAGATCGGCCTGATCATCACCGGCTCCATCCTCGACCGCGCGATCGAAAAGGCGAAGCTCACCAACGACCCGGGGAAATTTCTTTGGGAATTGTTCTGGTATCTCTTTTTCTTCGTCTTCAAGCAGATCCTGTTCGATCTCAAGACATTGCTCGTCCTGCTCTTCGTCGCCTACAAACTGATTTTCGACTTCAAGGAAACGCTGGAGACCATCCGCGAGACGTTGGGCGACGTGGCCGACATTCCCCAACTTGTGAAAGACATTTACACACGCACCGCCCGACATGCCCTTCCCAGTCGATCGCGCCAGCCGTCGCGCAGCGTGGAACTGAACCTGGTGATGTACAGCGGCATTGCCGGCCTGCCGGAGAACGGCGTGGTCAAGGCCCTGCGGCATGAACTGTGGCAGGAGCACCTGGGGCTTGCCTCGCTGCCGGATCGGCTCAAGACCTTGCCCGCCGACCCGACTTCCATGACGTGGGTCGCCGAATGGGAAGCCGCCGCCACACATCATGTGGATGCCATCAAGAACGAACAGGCGCCGCCCGCCGACCATGCGCCGCATCTGTTGCCCTGGATGCCGGAGACCAGCCCGAAGGACTATCTGGCCGCGCTCAAGATCCGCACGTCCACCCTGCGCAACAAGGCGCAGAAGTTCGATTTCAAAACCTGCAAGGTCGACGACAAGAAGGATCTGCTCCCGTGGCCGATCATCTAATCCAGAACGCCACCGCCGGGATCGGGCGGCTGCTGTCGTCCCTCGAAATCGTCCAGGGCGATGTCGAGGAGGCGCGCGCGTTCCTGAAACTATTGGGCTGGGAACTGCCGCCCGGCCTCGACGACATCGGCCTGGCCGCACTCAATCTCGGCGATTTCTTCACAAAGCTCGACGCGGTCATCGGCGCGTCCGATGCGGAATGGAACGACGACCTGGCCATGGCAGGCCGCATCGCCGACCTCGCGCTCGCGATCGAAGCCCTCACGCGGCAGATTCACGACCTGGCGCAGACCCTGCCCGCCAAACTGGCGGCCTTCGGCGACTACGTCGAGCGTACGCAGATCCATAAAGAACTGCCGAGACGCCTCTTCGATTTTCTCGTCGCGAATTTCCTGGCCCAGACTTCGCCGCTCAGTTACGCCGTCCTCCACCTGCTGAACATCATCGACTATCCCTACTACGCCGCGGATCCAGCAAAATTCCAAGTCGAACACGTGCGCGCCACGATCAACTATCACCTCTTCAAGGTAGCGGTCACGAGCCCCGATCAGCTCTTTACCGAGGCCTACGGCTGGCATACGCCCGACTTCCAATCGATGACCTTCCTCACCAGGCTGAGTCAACTGCTGCAAACGCTGGGGCTACGGAGTCGTATCCAACCCATGAGTCCCCAGGCGCAAGAGGCCTGGCTGGGACGAGCCGAAACAAGTTCCAACCCACCGCCGCAACTCATCACCTTCCTGCACGAGGAACGCGGCTCCGCATTCGGGGTGCGACTGGGCCTCTCGCTCTTCGGCGCCGCCCCCACATCGGCAGGCGCGAGTGATGCCGGCCTCGGCCTCGCCCCCATCTTTCAAGGCCACGCAGAGGGTGCCGTTCCGTTCCCTCGCCTGGAGGACACGCGGATTGAATGGTCCGGCAACGTGGACGTACTCAAGCGGCTGGCGGTGATCCTCAGGCCCGGGCAGGACCTCACCCTTCGCAAGGGAGCCGGGCTCGCCGATGCCCTCAACGGCCGCTTCACGCTGGGGCTTCGGCACGGCCAACCCGCCGGCGAGTTCAAGCCGTTGGTGCGGTTCCCCGGCGGCTCGGCCCTGCGTTATCAGCAGTTCGCCGTCGCAGGCGGCCTCGACGCCTCCTCGGCGACCCGCATGGAGACGTTCGTGGAGCTTGCGCTGCTGGGGCTCCGCTTCGACCTCTCACTCGCAGATGCAGACAACTTCATCCAAGGCACGGTCGGGCGCGAGTCTGTCCAGGCCCCGTTCGATCTCACGTTGCGCTGGAGCAGCCGAGAGGGACTGTCGTTCCCAGGCAGCGGCGGACTCCACGTGGCGTTGCCGTTGCAGCAGGCCGTCGGCCCCGTGAAGCTGGATGCGGCCCACATCGGCATCGACGTGGGCGAAGAAGGCATCGACACGGAAACCAGTATCAACGCCCGCTTAGTGCTCGGCCCGGTCACCGCGACCGTCGAACGGATCGGTGTCACCGTTGATCTGTCTTTCATGGAAGGCAACCTTGGCCTCTTCGGCCTGTCGCCGCGCTTCAAGCCGCCGACCGGCATCGGCCTGGCGATCGCAACGGCGGGGGTGACCGGCGGCGGGTTCCTGGGCTTCGATCCCCAACGCGCCGAATACAGCGGGATGCTCCAACTGGAGCTGGCCGAGACGATCGCCCTCAAAGCCCTGGGCCTGCTCACCACCAAGATGCCCGACGGCAGCAAGGGCTACTCGCTCATTATCATCTTGACCGCCGAAGGCTTCGCGCCCATCCCGGTCGGCTTGGGCTTCACCCTCACCGGCATCGGCGGGTTGGTCGCGTTGCATCGCACCGTCCGTACGGATGTCCTGCGCGACGGCCTCAAGACCGGGACGTTGAACTCCATCTTGTTTCCGCCCGATCCCCTCCGGAATGCCCCGCAGATCTTCAGTGACTTGCGCCGCGTGTTCCCACCGACCGCCGGTCGCCATGTGGTGGGCCCGATGGTGCAACTCCGCTGGGGCAGTCCCACCCTGCTCACGCTCGACCTGGCCCTGCTCGTCGAACTGCCGGCGCCGATTCGGGTCGTGGTCTTGGGCCGGCTGCAAGTCTTGCTGCCGGACCAGAGCCATCCGTTGGTGCAGATCCGCATGGATGCCCTGGGTGTGCTGGATGTGAGCGCCGAGACCGTCTCGTTGGATGCGACGCTGTATGACTCGCGCATTCTCCAATTCACCCTGACCGGCGACATGGCGTTACGCGCGGGCTGGGGCCGTCAGCCGCAGTTCGTGCTGGCCATCGGTGGCTTCCATCCCCGCTTTGCCGCACCGCCGGGTTTGCCCGCCTTGAAGCGACTGGCGCTGCAGCTGGCCGATGGCGACTCGCTCCAGTTACGCTGCCAGGCGTACGTCGCCGTCACCTCCAATACGGTGCAGTTCGGCGCCCGGGTGGATCTGCATGCCGCGGGGGGTGGGTTCAGCTTCGATGGCATGCTCGGCTTCGATGCGATTATCCAATTGGCCCCCTTGGCCTTCGAGGTGGAGGTCGGCGCCGCGCTGGCCCTGCGCTATCGCGGGCGGCTGCTGGTGGGAGTCTCGTTCAAGGGGCGTCTGGCCGGCCCCACGCCCTGGCAGGTGGAGGGCAAGGCCTCGATCAAGCTCCTGTTCTTCTCGGTGTCGGTGTCCTTCTCGCGGACGTTCGGGAGCAAGACGGCGCCGCCGCTGCCGGCGGCGGTGGATGTCGTGGGCTTGATCGCGACGGCTCTGGCCGACCGGCGCAATTGGAGTGGGGCAGTCCCCCGCAGCAGCGCCCCGGTGGTAACCATTCGGGAGACGCCTCCGCCGGCCAGCGGCCTGCGCGTGCATCCCTGGGCGGAGCTGACGTTGCGCGAGCGGATCGCGCCGTTGAACAGACCCCTCACGAAGCTGGGGACGGCCCCGCTGGTCGGCGGGCCCACGACGGTGACGGTCACGGTGACGGATCGCGCCGGCGCGCAGCCCTGGCGCACGACGCCGGTCCACGAGCCCTTCGCCCTGGCCCAGTTCGAAGACCTGCGCGAGGATGAGCAGTTGGCGCAACCGGCGTTTGTGCCCTTACAGGGCGGCCTCACGGTGGCCGCTGACGACCTGGCGGTGGACGACGAGGCCGGGCTCGCGGCGCCGATTGCCTATGAGACGCTCTTGATTGATCCGACGCGGCCGCCGGAGCGGCCGAAGCCGGGCTACGTACTCTCGGCGGCAGTGTTGGCCCGCGTCGCCCCCTTCGGCGCCGCCGGCCAAGCCCCGGCGCGGAAACGGCGACGGGGCCACGCGGTCGCTCTGGTAGAACGGTGACGAGGATGCCTCGATGAACAAAAAACTCGATCCCGGACTGCGGTCGAAACTTCGTACCAACCGGGCAGCCGATGCGGCAGCCGCAGCCGTGCCAAGAACACGCTCCCGCGCAAAGAGTGAGCAGGTGGGCGTCATCGTCGCCTTCACCGGCAACGTGAACGACCTGACCGCCGTCGGCTTCGTGCAGCGCACGCTCGTGCGTCATCCGCGCAAGGGCTACGGCATCGCCACCGGCACCATCGCGTTCGACCGCCTCGACGATCTCGCAGCGATCCCCCACGTCACCGCCGTGGAGGGGCCGCGCCGCATGCATCGCGAACTCAACTTCAGTTTGAAAGAAATCCGCGCCACGGCCGTACACACCGGCCCCCTGTCGCGCAAAGGAAAAGGCGTCGTCGTCGGCATCATCGACAGCGGCATCGACTGGCGGCACGGCTCGTTCGTCGATGCGAACGGGAAATCGAGGATTCTCGCGATCTGGGATCAAATGTTGCCTTTCCGGGCGGGCGATACGAGGGGACCCAACAATATCGGGGTCGTCTACGACCAGGACCGACTCACCCAAGCGCTGAAAGGCCGGGCCAGGGTACGCACCAAGGATGTCGATGCGAGCAACAACCGGGAGGGCCACGGCACCCATGTCGCGGGCATCGCCGCAGGTAACGGCACGCCTCCTACCTGCTGCCACGTCAGCCAAACCTATGTGGGCGTGGCACCGGAGGCCGAGCTCATCGTCGTTCGCTACGACTATACCGACGCGGAGGAGATCGGAGAAAACCAGCGCCTTATTGAAGCCATCGATTTCATCTTCGGGTTTCTCGGCAGCATCGACAAACCGAAGGTCATCAACATCAGTCAAGGCGACAACCTGGGCCCACATGACGGCACGAGCGCCGTCGAGCTGGCGATCGACGCCCACGTGGAAACCGGCGACTTCCTGCACCATCCGCAGCTCGTCGTCAAATCGGCCGGCAACGAAGGCGGCGCACTCAGGCACGTGCAGGGTCGCGTGCCGAGTAACGGGAATCTGGAGATTGAATTCGAAGTACCCGAGGGTCGCAGGTTTGAAACGCTGCTCGACCTCTGGTACGACCGGGCCGGCACGCTGAACCTGACCGTCACCGCTCCGGGTGGCGCCGCCAGCGGGGTGGTCAACCATGGCACCGACCTTCCGGCCAATGCCGCCGCCCCGCCGTTTATCGCCAATCCCGCGGCTGCCGCCAACCGTCAGACTCGAGTCTCGATCGACGGGACCATCAACGGCGAACATGACCGGGACAATAACTTTCGTATTACCATCGCACGCCCCCGGCGTGGAAACATCCTCCACGGCCCTTGGAAGCTGACGCTCGCCAACCCGAATGCCGGGGATGTCAATTTCCACTGCTGGATCGAACGCGGCACGAACACACCCTGGTTTCTCCCGCCGAAAACTCCGGATGACGGCAAGGTGCGGGCAAGCCTCGACGCGACCCTCAGCATTCCCGGGACCGCCGACCAGGTCATCACGGTCGCCAACCACGCGTCGCGCACGAGTCGCTGCGATTGCTGGCCCTCGACGGGCATCGTGTCCTCGTCGAGCCGAGGCCCCGTCGCAAGGGGCGCCGCGACTAACCGCAAGCCGGACATCGCCGCGCCGGGGTTGGAGATCACGTCCGCCAAAGCCGATGCCGCCAACTTACGCGGGCGCTGTTGCGACTGCTGCCCCGATGCCTGTTGTTGTCTCTATGAAGACCTGACCGGCACCAGCATGGCGGCCCCCCATGTGGCCGGCGCCATTGCGCTGCTGCTGGAAGAAAATCCCCGCCTGACGAGGGCCGACATCGTCCGCCACCTGCAGGCGACGGCGCGAGACCGGCCGGCCGGCGGATGGGACGCGACCTGGGGCGGGGGAAAACTCAACATCCAAGCCGCCATCGATGCGGTGCGTGCAGCAGCAGCCGGGGGCGGCGGTGCCGGAGGCGGTGGAGGCGTCCCTCGGATCTCTCCGCCGTCCGGCTTGGATGAATCGATCCAGCGCGAGCCAAAAGCGTCGGCCATCACCGGGAACTCTGCGCCGTTCACGTCCTGGCTCCGCACGCTCCGCGAGCGGCTCAAGGACTATCCTGAAGGCGAACATGTCGCCGCTGCCATCAGCCGCCACTTCAGCGAAGCCCGGCGCCTGATCAACAGCAACCGGCGCATCGCGACCATGTGGCATCGAGCGGCGGGACCGGCGCTCTTGCGGCGGCTCATCCACGGCACGAACGCCGTTGACGGTCCCCTGTCGATCGAGAAAGAATCAGCCTCCCGATACCTCGACCGTTGTCTGGACCTGCTGGCCAGACAGGGCAGTCCAAGACTGCGGCAGAGCCTCGACCGGTACCACTTTTTTGTCTCCATGCTGCTGACGGAGAGTTTCACGGCTTCAACCGGATCACGGACCATGCCGCAACCATGAGTACAGCCGTCGGGTCGCTCGAACAATTGGCCGGTGAACTCGCGCGAGTGTTCGAACCGCTGGTGCAGCGCGCCGAAACCGGGACGCTGGACGACGTGCTGCCCTGGTTGGGCCTGCGCGTCTTCGAGATTGAGCCGGATGCGACTTCGCTGACTGACGCGCTTACCGCCACGGCTGCCGCTGCCGCCGAACTCGACCCCCTGCTCAACGACCTCGCCCAGGCCGTGACGCAGGACGATCGCGCAGCCATCGCCGCCACGGTCGCCGCCTTGCTGCAACAACTGCGTGCCACGCTCCAGGGCCTCGAGGGAATAGTGCGGGCTCTCCACACACTCGGCAATGATGCAGCCCTTCCACCTCAACACAGGACTGAACTCGCCGCCTTCGCTCGTCTGTTCCCGGAACGGCTCCTGCATCGTTTGGTGGCCGACTACTTCGAAGTCCGCTTCCCTCAGATCGCCCTGCTGCTGCTCGGCACCGGCGCGATCGAGGTCGTCGACGAGCCAGGCCTGCCGGAAGGGTCGCTTCACGGTCCCTACGTCCGGAAGACCCTGCATCTCAATCGCCTGCTGCAGCTCTTCACCGACCCGACGGGATTGTTGCGCGACGTCTATGGCTGGGGCGCGCCCTCGTTCGACGGCCTGACGCTGTTCAGGATGTTGCAGAGGTTACTACACGAGAAATTCGGCATCCCCGCTGAGATCCTGCACCCGTCCGGCGAGCCGGCGCTATTGGAAGCCTTCGGATTCAACGCCGAAGTCAATCCGACGTTCTCCCCTCCCGGCCTCGACGTCACGTTGCGCGCACCGACCTCGATCGAGCGCAGCGACACTCTCGACGAGAGCGCGTGGCAAGTGACCTTCGATACGGTCGTCCGCGTCAGTAGTGATCTGACCGCTTCCATCCGTCCGACCTTGGATCTCGATTTCCAGTTGCCGGCAGGAAGCGCGATGGACGTCACCGTGGGGGCCCGGTTCGTCCGCACAGGCGACGCCGAACCTTTTGTCGTGATCGGCTCGGCGGGAGGCTCTCGCTTAGCCATGCAGCGCGTCCGGGCTTCCGTGAAACTGGACCTGCATGTCGACTCGGCCGCACCGGCTCGCGCCACAATGGACCCGGCGATTGCCTTCGCCGTCGAGCACGGCGAGGTGGTGATTGATTTCTCCAAAGGTGATGGGTTTCTCGCGCAGGTTTTCCCTAAGGATGGTCTTGCCGTTCCGTTCGATCTCGCCGGTGAGTGGTCGTTCCGCCGTGGGCTCTCGCTGCAGGGCGGGGTGGGATTCGAAGCGACCCTACCCCTGCACGTCACCCTGTTCAATGCGATTTCGATCCAGCTGCTCCGGCTCGCCGTCCGGTCGCACAACGGCGAGGACCAGGGCATCGACATCGAGGCCGCCACCAACGCCGCCATCAAACTTGGCCCGGTCACGGCGACCATCGAGCAGGTGGGATTCTCTGCGAGCCTCCGGCTTCCTCCGAGCGGCGGAAACTTGGGCCCACTTGACCTCGCCCTCGGCTTCAAGCCGCCGACCGGCATCGGCTTAGCCATTACGACGCCGGGCCTGACCGGGGGCGGCTTTCTGGGCTTCGATCCCCAGCGCGCCGAATACAGCGGGATGCTCCAACTCGAACTGGCCGAGACGATCGCCCTCAAAGCCCTGGGCCTGCTCACCACCAAGATGCCCGACGGCAGCAAGGGCTACTCGCTCATTATCATCTTGACCGCCGAAGGCTTCGCGCCCATCCCGGTCGGCTTGGGCTTCACCCTCACCGGCATCGGCGGGTTGGTCGCGTTGCATCGCACCGTCCGTACGGATGTCCTGCGCGACGGCCTCAAGACCGGGACGTTGAACTCCATCTTGTTTCCGCCCGATCCCCTCCGGAATGCCCCGCAGATCTTCAGTGACTTGCGCCGCGTGTTCCCACCGACCGCCGGTCGCCATGTGGTGGGCCCGATGGTGCAACTCCGCTGGGGCAGTCCCACCCTGCTCACGCTCGACCTGGCCCTGCTCGTCGAACTGCCGGCGCCGATTCGGGTCGTGGTCTTGGGCCGGCTGCAAGTCTTGCTGCCGGACCAGAGCCATCCGTTGGTGCAGATCCGCATGGATGCCCTGGGTGTGCTGGATGTGAGCGCCGAGACCGTCTCGTTGGATGCGACGCTGTATGACTCGCGCATTCTCCAATTCACCCTGACCGGCGACATGGCGTTACGCGCGGGCTGGGGCCGTCAGCCGCAGTTCGTGCTGGCCATCGGTGGCTTCCATCCCCGCTTTGCCGCACCGCCGGGTTTGCCCGCCTTGAAGCGACTGGCGCTGCAGCTGGCCGATGGCGACTCGCTCCAGTTACGCTGCCAGGCGTACGTCGCCGTCACCTCCAATACGGTGCAGTTCGGCGCCCGGGTGGATCTGCATGCCGCGGGGGGTGGGTTCAGCTTCGATGGCATGCTCGGCTTCGATGCGATTATCCAATTGGCCCCCTTGGCCTTCGAGGTGGAGGTCGGCGCCGCGCTGGCCCTGCGCTATCGCGGGCGGCTGCTGGTGGGAGTCTCGTTCAAGGGGCGTCTGGCCGGCCCCACGCCCTGGCAGGTGGAGGGCAAGGCCTCGATCAAGCTCCTGTTCTTCTCGGTGTCGGTGTCCTTCTCGCGGACGTTCGGGAGCAAGACGGCGCCGCCGCTGCCGGCGGCGGTGGATGTCGTGGGCTTGATCGCGACGGCTCTGGCCGACCGGCGCAATTGGAGTGGGGCAGTCCCCCGCAGCAGCGCCCCGGTGGTAACCATTCGGGAGACGCCTCCGCCGGCCAGCGGCCTGCGCGTGCATCCCTGGGCGGAGCTGACGTTGCGCGAGCGGATCGCGCCGTTGAACAGACCCCTCACGAAGCTGGGGACGGCCCCGCTGGTCGGCGGGCCCACGACGGTGACGGTCACGGTGACGGATCGCGCCGGCGCGCAGCCCTGGCGCACGACGCCGGTCCACGAGCCCTTCGCCCTGGCCCAGTTCGAAGACCTGCGCGAGGATGAGCAGTTGGCGCAACCGGCGTTTGTGCCCTTACAGGGCGGCCTCACGGTGGCCGCTGACGACCTGGCGGTGGACGACGAGGCCGGGCTCGCGGCGCCGATTGCCTATGAGACGCTCTTGATTGATCCGACGCGGCCGCCGGAGCGGCCGAAGCCGGGCTACGTACTCTCGGCGGCAGTGTTGGCCCGCGTCGCCCCCTTCGGCGCCGCCGGCCAAGCCCCGGCACGCAGACGGCGACGAGCCACGGCACTCACGACGTAATTCAATTGGGATGACACACCATGCCTGAACAGACTGCAGCCACCTATCGCTTCTACTCCTGGCTTCGCCAAGGACTCCTCGCGGGCCTCTCCAGCCAGGCCACGGCGGGCCGCCTTGCGTTGCCCGTCCGTCTCCGGGTGAATGACCGTGCGCCCATCGACGTGAACGTGCAACTCTATGGTCCCGGCGACGTCACCGGCCTCGACGCGCGCGAGATCATCCGCACGGAGCCCCACGCCCACATGACCGACTTCGAGCCGAATTATTTTCCGGCCATCGAATTCGATCGCCCCGATTTTCCCTGGCTCTTCACGCCGGCGGCGGCCGACAGCGCGCGGCGCCTGCGACCGTGGATCTGTTTGATCGTCGTTCCCAAGGAACGGGCCACGCTCAAGACCAACCCGCAGCGGCCCTTGCCGGCGATCACCTGCGCACCTGAAGAGTTGCCCGATCTCGACCAGTCTTGGGCCTGGGCCCATGCCCAGATCGTGGCAAGCCAGAGCTCGACGCCCGATCCCTCGCCGCGCGCGACGTTGCAGAAGCTTCTGAACGACCATCCGGAACGCACACTCTCGCGGCTGCTGGCCCCGCGCCGCCTCGATCCCAATACCGCCTACTACGCCTGCCTCGTGCCCACCTACGACGTGGGGAAGAAAGCGGGGCTGGGCGAGCCGATCACGCCGGAAGATGAACAGGCATTAAAACCGGCTTGGGCGAAGAGCGCCGCGGCCGGACCGGTCACACTGCCGGTCTTTTTCCAGTGGGAGTTTCGGACCGGCCTCGCAGGAGACTTCGAATCGCTCGCGCGCCGATTGAAGGCCCAGCCCCTTCCGTCCACGGTTGGCTTGCGACCGGTGGACATCCGAACTCCCGGCTGGGGCATGCCGACGTTGCCGCCTGGAGCGCCGGGCAGCCTGTTGGATCTGGGTGGAGCCCTCCTGACTCCCGAGACTCAGCCGCGTGACTGGCCGGAGCAACCGCGCAAGACATTCCAACTCGCCCTCGGCGCTATCCTCAACGCACCGGCAGCGATGGCCGGCACGACCGGATCCCCCGCCCTCCTCGGCCCGCCCCTCTATGGGCAATGGTACGTAGACAGGGACAGCCTGCCTCCCGCAGACCAACCGCCGCACTGGTTCCGCGATCTGAATCTGGATCCCCGCCACAGAATCGCCGCCGGTATCGGCACGATGGTCATCCGCAACGAGCAGGAGCCGTTGATGGCCTCGGCCTGGGATCAATTGGAACAGGAACGACGGGATCGACAGCGGCTCAAACGCGCGCAGTTGGCGGAGGCCGTCGGCGACAGTCTCTCGAAGAAACACTTCGCCGCGCTCGACCCGGCCGGGCTGCTGCAACTCACGGGACCGGCGCTGCGAGCGTTGACGGGCATCGCCACATCCCCCACGACGCCGCCGACCGCCGCCGGCAACCTGTTGTCGGGCCATCCGGCCGTGACCGGCGCCTTTCGCCGTCTGACCCGCGCCCATGGTCCGATCGCGTCCCATGCCGCCACACTCGACGCGGTCCGGCTCCCCGCCACGTCGCCCGCCTCGACGGCCGGACAGGCGTTTCGCCCGCTCATGCAATTTTCCGTCGCGACCAAGCAGCGGCAGGCGCCGGCGTTGCGCGAATGGTCCGAGCTCAAAATGGACATGCTGCGGCGCCTGGCTCCGAAGGAGGCGGTGCTGGCCGCGGTGAAGAAAACGATGCCTACCATCGAGAATACGGAGTTGACGACATTCGCCCCAAGTTTCCCCCAGCCGATGTACGAACCATTGCGCGACTACGCACCGGACATGTTGTTGCCCGGCATGGACCAGGTGCCCTCGAACTCCATTGCGCTCCTCAAGACCAATCCCGAGTTGATCGAGGCCTATCTGGTCGGACTGAACCACGAGATGAGCCGCGAACTCCTGTGGCGCGGGTTTCCGACCGATCAACGCGGCACCTACTTCCGGCAATTCTGGGATGCCGGCGGCGATGAACTGCCAACCACCGATGCAGAGCGCGAGGCTCGTTTCGACATCACGCGGATCACCTCCTGGACGGCGGACAGCCGCCTTGGCTCCCACAGTGCGCGTGGCTCGGCGGTCGGCCAGATGGTGCTGCTCATTCGCGGCGACCTCCTCCAGCGTTACCCACGCGCCATGGTCTATGCCCTCGAAAGTGTCTGGTCGCCGGACGGCACGAGACGTGAGCTGGGCACGACGGAACGTTATCCGATTTTCCGCGCGACGCAGGCACCGGACATCACCATGCTCGGGTTTCCGCTGACCGAGGCGGACGTTCGCGGAGCCGACAACAAAGCCGGAGGACACCCGGGCTGGTTCTTCGTGCTGCAGGAACAGCCGACGGAACCGCGATTCGGCATGGATGTCGCCACGACCTATGGCGGTACCCCCGCGCATTGGCCGGACCTGACCTGGGGCAACCTGGCGCCGGACGAGGCCGCGCTGAAACAAATCGTGTATGTGCCGATCGATGGCCTGTTGAAAAACGCCGTCGTCGATCAGATTCCCTGGGGAAAAAATTCGGCGCATATGGCTACCATCACCAGACAACCGCCGTTCCGCGTGGCGGTCCATGCGAGAACCTGGCTGCCGGCCCGGCAGTAGCGGCGGAAAGAGACGAGATCATGCCCTATTTGGAACAAGAGACTGCGCGACTCCAGACGGCCCTGCAAGCCTTGGCCGCGCAACAGACTGCGTTGACGACCCAACTCACGACGCAACAGCAGGCAGTGACGGCGGCACAAGCCCAGCGCAGCAACGCGCAGAACGGCGTGGCCCAGGCCCAGGCCCGCATTCCGCCGCTGCAGGCAGCCGCCGCCGCAGCGGACGCTCAGGTCGCGGAGGCGCAACAGGATCTGCTCGATGCATCCGAACCGCCGCAAGGCATCCCCCCCGCCACCTGGAGGGCGCGCCTGGCCGCGCTGAGAAAAAAACTCGCGCTCGCCCAAACTGCCGCGACAGCCGCCCATGCGAAGGTGACGGAAGCACAGCAGGGCGTGGCGCAAGCGCAGGCGCAAGTACGGGCTTCGGATGTTCAGGTTTCGGCGGCGACCGCAGCGGTGCAAGCCACCCAGGCCGCGATCGCCGCCCTTCAACCTCGCCGGCAGGAACTGCAAACGAAGCTCGCGGAGATCGAGCGCATGAACGCAGAGATCACGCGCGACCCGCTGGCGAGGGAAACCCTGCAACAGGTGGCAGCGGGACTGTCCGCCCGCACAGCGACGTTGGAAGATACTCTTCTCACGACGCGGTTCGACTTGGAGGATGCGGAGACGCTCCTCGCAAGCGGGATCACCAGACGCAATGAACTGACGACGCTGCTCGCCGACCTCGCCAGGCAGATCCCGGAGGCGGAGGCGCAAGCGGCGCGGGCTCAAGAGGCGCTGGCGGCGGCCGAAGCCGAAATCAGCACGCATTTACAGGATGGGCCGTAGGTTTCTGTTAAAGAAAGGATCAGCCGCGTGAGACCGATCGCTGAAGGACCAGATATTCCCGAACGGGTGCCCCCGGCACTCCTCCGGGCATGGGCAACGAAACTTCGGCAGTTGCAGGCGGCGCACGACCGGGCTGTTGCGAGGGCCCAGGCCGCGCAACGGCGGGCCGCCCTGCTCATCAGGCAACGGGCGCTCCACCAGGCCGAGTTGGCCCGGGTGAACGCACAGATCACGGCCACGCAGGAAGCGGTGGCCCGGAAGAAAGCCGACGTGGCGGCACTGTCGGCGCAGGTCGACGAGCATCGAACCGCCCGCGATGCCGCGACGGCCCGGCTGCTTGGCACGGATCGCCTCAGCGGCACAGTCGCGACGACGCATCCCCTGCTGCTGTTCCCCGTCCGCGTAGAAACCAGGTTTGCCGCGAGACGCACGGGACCGGGCACCGACCTTCTGCTCCGCGTCTATCCCGACGACATTCATCTCGACACCCACGAACCGGCTCTCACCGAAGAAGAGGAACGCCGCGGCAAGGAGTTTTGGGCCCATGTCGCCGCCGCGCCAACAGGTACGGACCGGCAGGAGCACATCAGGCAGGGCTGGCAACGGCTCACCGAACAATTCGGCACGACCCGCGCCGCCTGGATCGCCCATGTGCTCGATCCCTCCCAAGCCGGAACGGTCACTCGCCGCAACGACAGCTGGACCCGCGCGCCCCACACGCAGGTCCTGCCGGACCGCTGGGTCGCCGTCGGCTATCGCGGCGATACGGCACGTGTCACCGCCTGGGGCAAGGCCATCCCGGAGACCGTGGCGGTCGGCCCTGACCCACGCAGCACAGGCCAGCTCGGCAGCAACGGGATCCCGCCCGTCGATGACGGCATGAAGTGGATCACCGATTTCGATACGGCCGAATCCATCGGGATGGGGCTACGTATTCCCATCACGGAGGAAGACGCCCGGGCGGGTTTCGATCGGATCGTGGTACTGGGCCTCAAGGCCTCATGGGACGCCCCGACCACGGCCGACCGATTGGTTCGATTGTTCGATGCCCACCATTACACCGGCAGCCTGGCCCTCGTGGAGCAACAGGTGCCGACGAACAATACCGCGGAAGCCTCCGCCGGGTATCGATCGACCGGGCGTAATGCCGCCGACAGCATGGGCGTCGAACTCGGTGCTTCGCTCATCCGTCCCGGGTCCGACGGCGAGTTGCTGGCGCAGGCCCTGGGCCTGCCGACTTCCGTCTTTACCCATGTTCGCGGCGCCGACGGATCGGAGCAACGACGGTCCTCGCTGATGCAATCGGCCCTACTCGCGCTCTGCGACAGTCCGCTCTTGCGGCAACTGCTCGGCGCAGCCGGAGCCGATGTGCTGCGCGACCAGTTCACGAAGTACGTCCGTGCCCGCGGGCCACTGCCGGTCCTGCGTGTCGACAGCCAACCCTACGGCCTGCTGCCGGTGGCGGCGCTCGACCGCTGGACCCCGACGACCGATCAGGACCAGGACAAGGCTCTGGCCAACTGGTGGCGTGCGCAACGATTGACACGCCGCCGCCAGGCGTCACAAGCCCTCCAGACCACGGTGGAATCCAACCCCGTCGTACTCTTGGCGCAGGAAGCGAACGCCTTCCGCTACATCTTGCGCGAATTTCCCGAGATCTCCACTCAACAGCCGCCCGTTCCGCGACGGCTGCTGACCGAGGCCTTCCGGACGTTGCTGCTGACTCGCGCACTCTCCACACCGCACGAGCCGGCCTGGGACGAATTGACGACCCTGCCCGAACCGGTTCGGCAGCAGCTACTCGCGGAAGTGATGGATCTGCTCACCTACCGCCTCGATGCCTGGGGCACATCCCTCGCCACCAAGCGGCTGGCCGTCATGCGGCAGGCGGCGCCCACCGGCATCAGGCTCGGCGCCTACGGCTGGCTGGAACAGGTTCGGCGTGCGGCCCCGCTGCAACCGGTCCCGGCACTTCCGGCCGGTGTCCCTGCACCGCTCTTGCGCTCAGAACAGAACAAGGGCTTCGTCCACGCTCCTTCGCTGGGACATGCGGCGGCCGCTGCCGTGCTACGAAGCGGTTACCTGTCGAATGAGTCGACTCGCGCACCCGGCGCTTCGCCCTTTGCCGTCGACCTTTCATCAGAACGGGTGCATCGCGCCAAGTGGCTGCTCGACGGCGTGCGCCAAGGGCAGTCCCTGACCGCCCTGCTCGGGTATCGATTCGAACGTCGCCTCCACGAACGCGGGTTGGACCGCTACATCCAACGCTTCCGCGCCCTCACGAGCTTCACCGGCACCGACCGCTTTGCCGACATTCGCGCGACCCTCACGCGCGCCGAACGACTGGCGCATGAGGTGACCCTGTTGACGGCGCAACGTGACCAGGCCCTGCGCCGGGCTGAAGATGCCCGTGGATTGAAGGCCGAACGAGAGCGCCGCGCAGACACCTATCGCGCCGAACTGGGAACGATCGCCACGCTCGCACAACAGGCGCAGACCGCGCAGGCACAGGTGGCGCAGGCGGCCCAGGTGCTGGCGCAACAACAGGCGGCGAAACCGCAGGGCAAGGTGATTCAACCCACCGTGCGGCGGTATGCCGTCCAATTGTTGGAAGCGCGGGATCTGGATGAGTGGGACAACCGCGTGGAACAGCTGACCCAGGCCCATACCACCGCCCTGGCTCAATCCGCCGCCGCACAGCAGGCCGTCAGCGCCCGCGATGGCTCACGCCTGCTCGCGGAACGAGCCCAGGCCAAGCTGCTCAACGCCGCCGATCCGGATTCCATTCCCGCCGCGCAGCAGATGGCAATAGGACAAGACACGCTCGCCGCCGAACTCGACCGCCAGGTGCTCGCCAAGGAAGGCGGGCAACGCGGTAAGGCCATGAGCGATCTCCTCGCCGCCAGGGCGGCACTCACCACGCGCCTGGCCGCGCAATGGAATGAGGCGCTGAAGTCACTGCCGGCTGCCGCCGTCGTCGACGGGCTGGCCCTGCACCGACGATGGGCCGCAAGCCAACAACGCCAGGCGCCACAGACCCCCTGGGATGTCACCACCATTCCGTTCGGCAACGCGACCTTGGGATTTCCGCCACCCGGCAGCCCGGACTTCACGGCGCTGGTGGA
Organism: Nitrospira sp.; assembly: GCA_024998565.1. Taxonomy (NCBI): domain Bacteria; kingdom Pseudomonadati; phylum Nitrospirota; class Nitrospiria; order Nitrospirales; family Nitrospiraceae; genus Nitrospira; species Nitrospira sp. Next base: position 302,814 of record JACOEM010000002.1, on the reverse strand, counting down.
GGCGCTCAAGGCACTCGACGATCTGGTCGGCTCGGTCGGGGACAGTGTCGTGGCCGAAAGCGTGTATCAGCTCGTGCAAGGCAATCCGCTCCGTTCAGGCGCCACGTTGGATGCCATTGCCGCGGGTGAAGTTCCGCCGCCGGAATTGGACGTGATCCGTACGCCGAGAAGCGGGATCGGACTCACGCATCGCCTCTGCACGTTGTTCCCGGCAACCGACGGGACGGCACCGGCCGGCTGGCCGACGACCGCCCCATCGGCACGCGCTCAGGCCGAACCGATCCTCAACGCCTGGACGGCGACGTTGCTACCCGACCCGGCTCAGGTCCGTTGTAAGGCGGACTACGTCAATCAGCAGGACGGACAGGTTTATCAAACAGTGGAGAGCTCGCTGAGCTCGCTCGGACTGGCGCCGCTGGATGCGGTCTACCTCGCCGAAGGCAACACTCGGGCACAGCAAGCCGAGTTGGAGCAACGTTGGCGGTTCGTGTTGCAGCAGACTCGTCCCGCGACCGTCCCGCCGGATGCGCTCATTCGACTACAATTCGGCCGCGACAACGGCTGGAGCGCGGAGATCGTCAGCGTGAGCGAATGGTGCGAGGTTGCGACCACGGTGCGGCGCCTGCTCAGCAACGCCCGCTCCCTGGACGGCCGCGACCTGTCGTTGCCCGAATCGCCCGCCGACTCCGGGCTGAACCACGAAGAATTTGCCGGTCGCGCCACCCGCGCATTGCAAGCCCTGACCGACGCGCGCGGTAGACTCAACGGCCTCCTGCCGCCGCCCTCGTCGGATGATCTGACTGCCGACCTCGACGAGGTGCGCCGCACTCTGCTCGGTGTGGCGAACTTCGGCATACCGAGCGCCGTCCCGATGGACATCGGCGGCACGGGACCGGAAGCGCGGTCGTTGCTCCTGACCCAGGCGCGGTCGGTCGTCCTCGAAGCGCAACGTCGGCTGAACCGCGCGGCCGAATCCGAGCAGGACTTTGTCCGCGCGAACGCCACGCCGGAAGAACGGCGCGATCACGACCTGGCTCGATTGCGCATCATCTTCGGCCAGGACTTCCTGGCGTTACCCCGCGTGACGGCAACCAACGCAGCGCAATTAAACGAGACATTCGCCGCCGGACTCTCGCTCCAGGGCCAAGATCCGATGGCCGCCGTCACCTGGTTCCAGCGTGCCGCCTACGTCCGCCCGGGCGCGACGCGGCTGAACGAAGCGATGTTGTATGGCGAAACCGTGGGGCGCGCCGCACTCCGGTTCCACGTCGGACAACTCCCCTTTCAGGCGCAGGATCGCTGGGCGGCCCTGCCGCAGGAGCCGGACCAGCCATTCCCACGCGGGCGCCTCTCGCTGGTGGCGCAGATGGCGTCGGCGCAACCGCTCCGCTTCGATCAACCCTTCTGCGGGCTCCTGATCGACGAGTGGGTGGAGACGGTGCCGAGCCCCAACGAAACGACCGGCCTGGCCTTTCATTACGATCAACCGAACAACGCCCCTCCGCAGGCGCTGCTGCTCGCCGTGCCCTCGGACCGGCGGACGACCTGGGACCTCAACAGCCTGGAAGCCGTCCTGCACGAGACGATGGACTTGGCCAGGCTCCGCGCCGTGGCACCAGACAGCGGCGAGGAATTGATCTGGGTGGAGGATCAGCTGCCGGAAGGCGCCACGCCCCTCGGCGACGGCGAGGGCTGGACCTGGGTACGCATGAAGCCGGAACCGCTCTCCGGTAGGCGCGCCCATCAATCGGCGGTCGCCGCCGGTATCCACCAACACTTTTTCCAAGGCGCCAAGGCCGCCCTGTTCGTCAGTGTAGGAGACCGGCTGTTCGCGCACGTCTATCTCGATCCCGCGCGTATGCCTCGACAGGTCATGTTGCAGTGGCACGCCGACAATTGGGACCACCGCGCCTATTGGGGCGAGAACCTCATTCCCTGGGGCACCGACAATACCGTCAGCCGGCAGTACATGGGGCCCCTGCCGCCATCAGGCCGATGGGTGCGACTCGAAGTACCCGCCGCAACCGTGGGGGTCGAAGGACGGATCGTGGACGGCATGGCCTTCACCCTGTTCGACGGCATGGCCACGTGGGATCGTTCCGGCAAACACGCATTGCAGCCGGTCGGTACCGGTGAGCAGGATCCATCGGCACCGGCGCTGCTGTTCACCGGCGGCACCCCCGACTTCACCAGCGTCATCGATCCAGCGATAGGAGCCTAGGCATGCCCGCTCGAATCAGACTCGACCTCAGCACCCACAACCCGGATCTGCAAGACGGATTGCAGGCGCGCATCCACGACCCGCTCTGGATGTTGGGCCGTCAATGGCAGTTCGGCGAGTTCAACGGGGCCGACGCCGGTTCGCCTGCCGCCGCGCAGGTGCTCGTGGACACCGCCGCCGTCACCCGCTACCAACCGGGACCACGCTCCGGCCCGCATCCGGCCAGACCGTACGCAGCCGCCGGCCTGGCGTTGGAGACGCTGGTGGAAGCGGAACCGGTGACGGACGACTCACGCCCCAACTGGCGGCTTGCGGCCGAATCGGGACGGCATCTGCTCCGCCTGCTGGAAACGGCCGGGCTCGGGCCAACTCGCGCACAGTGGTTAGCTAGTACGTACGTCCTTGCCGCTCCCTCAGCGGAGCTGGGAAAGCAGATCGATGCCGCGAGCCTGTCCTTCATCCGTGTACTGAGCGGCCGCACTATCGATGGACTGCGGGTTGCCGCACGCGTGCGAGTGCTGCAGGCCGGCAATACGCTGGCGGAATTGTTTCGGGAAGCGCCGTTCGATCAAGTGACCGAGGTGAATCGCCCG
>JACOEM010000001.1:300000-394384 GCA_024998565.1 Nitrospira sp. | reverse complement strand
CCTATGATGATCCGGCGGACCTCTTGCGCCACCTGGACGAATGTGGCGTACGGCCTGAACCACCCGTGTAACGTGTCGAAAGCGTCGAGTTGATGGCCGAGAAGACCGAAAAAAACAAGATGCTGGGAGGGGAGCTCTATCGTGCACACGATAAAGAGTTGCTCGATGAGCGACGCCATGCCCAGCAGCTACTGGCCAGGTACAACGGGTTGCCGGACAGTGGTCACGATATGCGTACGACCCTGCTTCGGCATTTCCTATGTGCCGTCGGCGAAGGAACCGTGGTCCTTCCCACCTTCACGTGCGACTACGGATACAACATCAGCCTTGGCCGGAACGTCTTCATCAATTATCACTGCATCTTTCTTGACTGTGCTCCTATCGCCATTGGAGATGATGTACAGATCGGCCCTGCCGTGCAACTCTATACGGCGCAACATCCCATTGATGCCAAGGTGCGTCGCTCCGGCCTGGAATCCGCAAGCGCGATTCGGATCGGCAACGATGTGTGGATCGGCGGCGGGGCGGTGGTGCTGCCGGGCGTCACGATCGGAGATCGTAGCATCGTGGGAGCAGGCAGCGTGGTCGTGCACAACGTGCCTCCGGATAGCCTTGTCGTCGGCAATCCAGCCCGCATTGTGCGAACGTTGGTGTAAATTCTGATCCGGAGAAGGATTCGTTCATGGAAAAACCTGCTGATGTGATCCACCCCATTCATGCTCTGTTACAGCGGCGGTGGAGTCCGCGCGCGTTTGCGGACCGGATGGTGGAGCCGGAACAACTGCAGAGCCTGTTCGAGGCGGCGAGGTGGGCGCCGTCTTCGAACAACGAGCAGCCCTGGCATTTCATTGTCGGGACGAAAGCGGACCCTCCCGCGCACGACCGTCTCGTGGCCTGCCTCAAGGAGGGCAACAGGAAGTGGGCGTTTCGTGCCCCGGTCTTGATATTGTCCGTCGCACGGCTGAATTTTGAGGACGAAGGCACTCCGAACCGACATGCCTGGCACGACACGGGGATGGCCGCGCTCAGCCTCTGCTTGCAAGCGACGGCGCTGGGATTGGTGACTCACCAAATGGCGGGATTTGAGATAGAGAAGGCCCGCACCGATCTCGGTATTCCCGCCGGGTATGAACCGGTGGCGATGATCGCCGTGGGATACCCGGGCGACCCGGCTGCGTTGCCGGACTATTTGCGCGAGCGGGAATTGAAACCGCGGGAACGGAAGACTGTGACCGAGTTCGTGTCTCACGGAAGGTGGAATGGCCCGACCAAGTGGCCGACCAGGTGATGGTCCCCGGTTACGCTCGCTGCAGGCGCAGCATCTCGTTTCCACCCCGTTGAAGTTCGTACCCCACCCGTTCGATCGAGAGGTGATGGCCTTCTCGACGGAGTTGCTCACACACCGGTTCCAGGTGCTGTGACCGCTCAGCGCGGAGCGCGAGCAGAGGGAAAATTCTCACTTCATGGGCGACGCGCAGCAGGGCTCGAATGGCATCGAGGTGAAACGCTGCATCGAAGTGGTCCGAGTAGAGAAAGTGCGACGACAGTGCCAGGTCGAACCGGTCGGTTTCGAACGGGAGGTTCGGCAAGGCGCCGCAGAGATATCGACCTGTTCCCGTCCCCTCGCTGTAATCGGCGACAAATTGTTTCATCACCGCGATCCGGTTCCGCCGCAGATCCTCCGGGTCGCGATGATAACTCCAGACCCAATTTTGCGGCGTCGCCCGCACCTGCTCGATGACGTGATCCAGGGTGGAGAAGAATTGCCGTTGGATCTCCGCTCCGCTGAATTGATACAGTGGGTCGATCGACCGGACGTCACCACCGGCCGCCGTAAGTTCGGCATTGAAGCTGGACGGTCCGGCGGCACAGTCCAGAATTCGGCTCCGGCGGTCGACCGCGCTGAACGAAAACATCAGTTCATATTCGCGTAGCGACCGCCCGAACGGCACGGTCTGGTCAAGACGGATGCTCATGGCCGCACTCTATCAGACGCGGTCTTCACGAGACCATCGGCCTACGGAGAGTGATCTGTGGATGAGCCGGCCGATGGCGAGTGGCAGGACGGGAATGGAGGTGCGGGCATGGGGTTGTTGAAGGGCAAAGTGGCCATTGTGACCGGATCGTCCAGCGGGATCGGCCGCGCCATCGCCGAACGCCTGGCGCAGGACGGCGCGACGGTGGTGGTGAATTACCATGCGCACGCGGAGAAGGCCCGGGAGGTTGCCGCAGCGATTCAGGCCAAGGGCGGGATCGCTGCCGTCCTCCAGGCGGACATGAGCCGGGTGGCGGACGCGCAACGTCTGGTGCAGGAGACGGTCAACCAGTTTCAGCGGCTCGATATTCTGGTCAACAATGCCGGTCGCTTCATTCCCAAAAAGTTGGTGGAGACGACGGAAGCCGAATTCGATGCCATTTTTGCGTTGAATGCGAAGGGGCCCTACTTTGCGATGCAGGCGGCGGCCACGGTGCTCAGCGACGGTGGGCGCATTGTGAATATTTCCTCGGCGCTCACCCACCTGAAGTTTCCCGGCGCCACGGCGCACCTGGGAAGCAAGGCGGCGCTGGAGCAGTACGGCAAGGGGCTCGCGCAGGAACTGGCACCACGCGGCATTACGGTCAATACCGTGTTGCCGGGCTTTACCGATACCGGTGTGTTGACGGAGCAGTATCGCAGCATGGGTGAACAGCTGTCGCCGTTCAAAAGGCTCGGGCTTCCGTCCGACGTGGCCGATGTGGTGGCGTTTTTGGTGAGTGAGCAAGCGCGGTGGCTGACTGGCCAGGTCATTCAGGCCGGCGGCGGGTTGGTGATGTAACGTGTAACAGGATGCGGAAAACGGCCTCCAGCGGCGTTCTCGCTTCATGCAGAACCTCAACGTACCGCAAAGGGTACGCTTCGGTTCTCCATTCGCTGCGGCCTTGCTGGAGAGTCCTTTTGCGCATCCTGCGTGCTGTGTAAATTGGAGTTTTTCCGTAGCGGATCAAAGGAGGATTCATGGCAAGGCAGAACGTTTCGACCGGTGGACCATGGGAAGCGAAAATCGGGTATTCACGCGCGGTGCGAGTCGGTCAGTCGGTGCAGGTCTCCGGAACGACCGCGATGACCGCCACGGGGCTTGTCGGCAAGGGTGATCCCTATGCGCAGACAATCCAGGCCTTGAAGACGATTGAGGCGGCGCTCGTACAGGCCGGCGCGTCGATGGCGGACGTCGTGCGCACGCGCATCTACATGGCGAATATCGATCAATGGCAGGAGGTCGGACGCGCGCATGGCGAAGTCTTCGGGGCGATCAGGCCGGCGACCACCATGGTGGAAGTGAAACGGTTGATCGATCCGGATATGTTGATTGAAATCGAAGCGGACGCGATCGTGTCCTAAGCGGATGGCCGTTCTCCACCGTCTGCAGTTCGGATAGGCGAAGTCGTATGAACCAGCCGTCACCGGCCATTGCTCACCTGTGTAAGATCGATCCGGTGATGAAGCGGGTGATCGGTGAGGTCGGGCCCTATGCACTCTCGCTTCGAGCGAGGCGCTCCCCGTTTGAGTCGCTGGCCCGCGCCATTGCCTATCAGCAACTGCATGACAAGGCAGCGGAGAGCATTCTCAAGCGGTTCATCGCGTTGTTTCCCGGCCGGCGGTTTCCCCGTCCGGCTGACTTGCTGGCGATGGCGCCGGAGATGATTCGCGGCACAGGGTTTTCTCGCGCCAAGATTGCCGCGTTGCAGGACCTAGCGGCCAAGGCGATGGATGGAACCGTGCCGACCACGGCCGTGATTCAACGCCTCGAGGATGATGCCATTGTCGAACGACTGATCGCGGTGCGCGGTGTCGGACGATGGACCGTGGAGATGCTGCTGATTTTTCAGCTTGGCCGACCCGATGTCCTGCCGGTGGATGACTTTGGCGTGCGGAATGGATTCCGGATCGTATACAAACGAAAGGCCATGCCGACTCCAAAAGAGCTGCTGGTGTACGGAGAACGCTGGAGGCCCTATCGCACGGCCGCAGCCTGGTATCTCTGGCGCGCGGCGGATCGGGCGAAAGTGCTGCGCACAGCTCTGCCCGTGGTGACGGGTGCGGGGAAGCGAGCTCCGAATGGCTGACGCGCGTAAACGATTGGATGCGAATCGAGCCGGCAACTTCTATGTCGATTCCACCTGCATCAATTGTGATGCCTGCCGACAATTGGCTCCGTCGAGTTTCGAAGAAGTGGGAGAATATTCGGCGGTGACTCATCAGCCGGCCACCGAATTGGAAACCAGGCAGGCCTATCGCGCGTTGCTCGCCTGCCCGACCGGGTCGATCGGGGCCGAGCATACGAACCAAACCCTCTTGAGTGCCGCGAAAGCCGACTTCCCGTTCCCTATTGAGGGCAACGTCTACTACTGCGGCTTCAATTCGGAAAAGTCGTTCGGGGCGAACAGTTTCTTCGTGCAACATCCCGGCGGCAACTGGTTGATCGATTCGCCGCGGTATCTCAAACCGCTTGTCGATGTCTTCGATCGGATGGGAGGTCTCGCCCATATTTTTCTCACCCATGAAGACGATGTGGCGGATGCCGCCAGGTATGCACGCCGGTTCGGTGCCCGGCGAATTATCCACCGTGCGGATGTCCATGCCATGCCCGATGCGGAGGTGATCATTGAAGGGGCGGACGCTCGCGTCTACGGTGAAGACTTTCGCATCATACCTGTTCCCGGCCATACGGCCGGTAGCCTCTGTCTGCTGTATCGGGACCGGTTTCTGTTTACCGGCGATCATCTCTGGTGGGAGCCGGAGGTTAGGGAACTTGCCTCGCCGCGGCAGTTGGTGTGGAATGCAGCAGCCTTACACCGTTCCATCGAGCAACTGACGAACTGTTCATTCGAATGGGTGTTGGCCGGTCATGGCGGCCGTGTCTGGCTGCCACAATCCGAAATGCGAGCGGCGGTGCGTGATCTGGTCGAGCGACGACAATGAGGTGGAATCAGATGGGTTGGATGCGCGCTCTGTCATGGACCGGTCTGCTCTTCATGGCGAGCGTCACCCTGGCTGGCGCCGAGCCGGGTCATCGGACGAGAGACCAGGCTCTGATTGCGGCGGCAGAACGCAACGATCTTGAGGCGGTGCGGAAGCTGTTGAAAGATGGAGCCGGCGTCCGGGCTCATGATCCGCAGGGGCGCACGGCCCTGATGGCTGCAACTTATCGGAATCATGTCGAGGTCGCCAAGATGTTGATTCAGGCCGGTTCCGATGTGAATGCGCAAGATGCCATGCAAAACAGTCCTCTGCTGTTGGCCGGGGCGAGCGGGTATATCGACATTCTGCGAATGACGTTGGCTGCCGATCCCGACTTCACGATCTACAATCGCTACGGAGGCACCGCCTTGATCCCGGCCTGCGAGCGCGGCCACGTGGAAGTGGTGAAAGAACTGCTGAAGACAAAGATCGACGTGAATCACGTGAACCGGCTGGGCTGGACGGCTTTGTTGGAAGCCATCATTCTCGGTGACGGTGGATCGACACATCAGACCATCGTCGGATTGCTGGCGGCTGCAGGGGCTGATCTCAACCTGGCCGACGGAGACGGGGTGACGCCGCTCCGGCATGCCAGACAGAAGGGCTACAGAGTCATTGCCGACATTCTCCTGTCGGCGGGGGCGCGGGAATAACCGGCAGAGGGGATCGCCGATCTTCGCTCAACTCCCTCGATAGGTGCTGTAGCCGAAGGGGCTCAGGAGCAGCGGAATGTGATACGGCTGTCCCGCGTCGGACAGATTGAAGATGACGACTACCTCAGGGTAAAAGCTCGGCACGTGCTGTGCGCGAAAATAGGTCGAGACGTCAAATGTGAGACGGTAGACTCCGGGCTGAAGGCGGAGATTTGCAGGGTACAAATCATTGCTACGGCCGTCCGCATCCGTTCTGCTCTTGCCGAGTAGTTTCCAGATTCCCGCCAACCCCTGGCCTTCCAACGTGACGGGAATACCCTGCGCCGGTCGGCCTTGCGCAATGTCCAGCACATGCGTGCTGAGTCGTGACTCGGCCATTCTTCCTCCTTTCATCGTGGGATGCTTAGGATCCTGAGGTGATGGGCGTCAGTCCGGGAATTTTCAACGCACCGACCGCATCCTGGATCACCGGAATCACCGAAGGCCTCGTGAATCCCTTCCGCCACGCCAGCGCAATCCTGCGTTCCGGCACCGGCTTCATGAACTCCAGGACAGCCAGCCGTTTGTTCTGATGTTTGGCCGTGACGGCACTGCAGGGCATGACGGTGATGCCCAGTCCGGAGGCCACCATCTGACGGATCGTCTCCAGCGAATTGCCCTGCAAACTTTCCGTGTCCGACCGGCTGAGTTCCGGGCAGCTCTCCAGGACCTGTTGCCGGAAACAATGTCCTGCGTGCGGTAAGAGCACGCGCTCCGTGCTCAAGAGTGCCGAATCGATTTTTGACCGTTTGGCCAGCCGGTGATCGGCCGGCACGACGGCCTTGAACGGTTCGTCATAGAGGGCTTGGGTGAGAATGCCCGGTTCTTCGAACGGTAGCGCGATCATAATCACGTCCAGTTTGCCGCTCTTCAGCATGGCGGTCAGATTGACGGTCAGATTTTCTTCGATTTCGAGCGGCATGCCGGGGGCGCGCTTGTGCAGCAGCGGGATCAGGTCGGGCAAGAGATACGGCCCCACCGTCGCAATCACCCCGAACCGCAAGGCGCCGACGAGTTGGTTCTTCCCCTGCGCGGCGAGCAGTTTGATCTGATCCGCCTCCTCCAGCACGCGTTGAGCCTGATGGACGATCTGCTCCCCGAGCGGCGTGAGCTCGACGTGATTCTTCCGTCGCTCGAAAATCGCCACCCCCAATTCATCTTCCAACTTCTTAATAGCCTGGCTGAGGGCCGGTTGGGTGACGAAGACCCGATCCGCCGCCCGTCCGAAATGACGCTCGCGCGACACCGCCACGATGTACTGCAGTTCCGTCAGGGTCATGACTCCCCTCCACTATTGATAAGCTCAGTTTATCGTGATGCCATAGACTATCAATTGGACTGATTCTCAGGCAACCGGTATCGTCTCTGTATGACCTCGCAACAATGCAGCCATGGAACAAGGAGGTGGGGTATGCGACAGATTGTGATAGCCGTCGGTATGGGGTTCGCCGTGATCATGTTGCAGGCGTGCGCAACGCCGTCGAACCCAACGGGTCATCGGACCGTGGCCTTCTCGGAAGGGCAGCAAACGCCCCTGTCGGAAGAAGAATTCATTCAAAAGGTCGAACGGCACATGGAGCGCCAGGATCGGCTGGGCACGACTCTGCGGTTTCGATGATCCGTACGGAAGGAGCATCGAAGGAAGAAGGAGGAAGGGAGGAGATCATGGGCAAGATGAGCATCAAGTGGATGGTCGGTACAGTGGTGGTGGCGACCGTCGGGGCGATGGGCTTGGCGGCCACCAGGGTCATGGGTGAGCCGTCGGTGGCGCAACCAGGCGCCGTTCCCGTGGCGCAGGAGGTGCCGCTGGGATTGGAGGATCCCAGCGGATATATTCCCGCCGACAACCCGCAGACGGCGCGGAAGCTCGAGCTGGGTCGCTGGCTCTTTTTCGACAAGCGGCTCTCAAAGAACGGAACGGTGGCGTGCGCAACCTGTCATATGCCGGGCCTGGCCTTCACCGATGGACAACCGGTCTCGACGGGCATTTATCGGTTGCAGGGCGGACGCAGCGCCCCGACGGCGATCAACCGGGTGTATAGCAAGGCGCAATTCTGGGACGGTCGAGCCGACACGTTGGAGGATCAATCAGTCGGTCCATTCGTCAGCCCGGTTGAGCACGGGTTTCTCGACCACCATGAGTTGGTGAGCAAGATCAAGAGCATCGAGGGCTATCGGATGCTCTTTCAGGAGGTGTTCGGCCGCGAAGTGACCGTCGGCAATGTGGGCCGTGCGATCGCTGCTTTTCAGCGGACCCTGTTGTCGGGCAACAGCCCGGTGGACCGGTTCGATATGGGCGGCGATGAGCAGGCCTTGAGCGATTCGGCGAAGCGAGGGCTCGAACTGTTTCGAGGGAAGGCCCGCTGCACACGATGCCACTCCGGGTTCAACTTCTCCGACGAGAAATTTCATAACCTCGGTATCGGCTGGGACACGAACACCGTCGATTTGGGGCGCTACATGGTGACGAAGAATGCCGAGGATATCGGCGCGTTTAAAACGCCCACGTTGCGAGAGATCGCGCGTACGGCGCCGTACATGCACGACGGCCGGTTTGCGACGCTCGAAGATGTCGTCCGGTTCTACAACCAGGGTGGCATCAAGAATCCGCACCTCGATAACACCGTGATCCCGCTCGAACTGACCGAGCCCGAGCAGCAGGATCTGGTCGCATTCTTACGGTCGCTCAACGGCGAAGGATGGCAGCACGTGGCTGCGCCCGTAGAGTTTCCGAAGTAAGCCGTACGTGTACTGTTTGGAAGGGCCGGGGTCGTGAGGCTCCGGCCGTTCCATCCGGCTCTCCGGGCTGCTTGCAAATGGTGGTCCCGTACGGGTAACAGAGAGGGAGAAGAAGATCCGTTCACTGCCGTCCCTGGATACGCATTCGTGATTGCTGCTGCCTCCCGCTGGATCGACCGCAATATTCTGGAACTCGCGCGCGACTTCCGGCTCTCCTATCTGCCGCCCCTCATGGTCTATATGGCCGCAGGGATTTCCGGTCTCACCGGCATCGTGGGCACGTTCTTCGTCAAAGATTATCTGGGCCTGTCCGCCGCCTTTCTTGCCGCGTTGGGATTCTGGGCAGGCATTCCCTGGGCGCTCAAAATGCCGTTCGGACACCTGGTCGATCTGCTCTGGCGCTGGAAAAGCCTGCTCGTCTATTTCGGTGCCGGCGTGATTGCGGCCAGTCTGTTGATCATGGTCGGCCTGATCGGTCACCGCGAGGCGATGGTCGCCGTGATGCCGGCCGAAGTGTGGTACGTGCTCAGCGTGTTGTTGTCGCCGATCGGCTATGTGATTCAGGACACGGTGGCGGACGCGATGACGGTCGAGGCCGTGCCAAGGGTCGATGAGCGAGGGGTGCCCATCGATGAAGCCAGGCTGAAGCTCATGCACACCACGATGCAGACGCTCGGGCGTGTCGCCATTATCAGCGGGGGCATTCTGGTCGCCCTCATTAATCTGTACCTGTTCAACGGTGTGGAAAATATGCCGAAGGAGCAGGTGGCCTCGATCTATGAGCAGGTGTATCTGATGGCGTTGGTGATCCCGGCCGTATCGGTGCTCGGGGTCATCACCGCGTCGATCCTGCGGGTGCGAACCAGGCGGCGGCTTCTCAGTCAGGGTATGACGCCAGAACAGGTTGCGACGCTCACGGACCGGGCCGCTGAACCGACCAAGCCCAATTGGTGGATTCTGGGGGGCAGTCTGGCTTTCGTGCTCTTTACCCTGACGGTCGGAGTCGCAGACTTTGCCTACAGTGAAGAAATCGTGTTCGCCGGGTCGATGGCCATCGTCTCGTTGTTGATGGTGCGCCTCACCAGGGAGCTGGCTCCCGACGCGAGGCATGTGCTCGTGGGTACCGCGCTGGTGGTCTTCGTGTTTCGCGCCGTTCCAGGGCCCGGCGAAGGGGCGACCTGGTGGATGATCGATCAGTTGAAGTTCGATCAACAGTTCCTGTCGGTGCTGTCGCTCATCGGCAGCGCTCTCACGCTCGCGGGCATGTTTCTGTTCCGGCGATTCATGGCTGAGCGGTCCATTGCCTATGTGGTGGGCTTTCTCACCCTGGCGGCATTCTTCCTGGGCTTGCCCATCGTCAGCATGTATTACGGGCTTCACGAGTGGACGGCGGCCGTGACCGGCGGGCTGGTCGATGCGCGGTTCATTGCGTTGGTGAATACCGCTCTGGAATCGCCGCTCGGTCAGATTTCCATGATTCCCATGCTGGCCTGGATCGCGAATTCTGCGCCGCCGAATCTCAAGGCGACCTATTTTGCCGTGATGGCGTCCTTCACGAACCTCGCGCTGTCGCTCGGTCAGCTCGGGACGAAGTATCTCAACCAGCTGTTTGTCGTCACCCGGGAGGTGCGCGATCCGGTGACCAACGCTATCCAGACCCCTGACGACTATAGTCAGCTCGGACTCCTGTTGATTGTGCAGGCCCTGCTCGGCCTGGCCCTCCCCTTCGCCGCCATTCTCTTTGCGCGATTCTCACGGTATCGCAGCGCCTGAGCGCACGGAAGGAGATCGCCATGAACACCTTCCAATTTCTCGCCGATCACGGCGCCTCGGTGCTGTTCTGGGTGATCTTCGTTGAGCAGATCGGATTTCCGATTCCGGCGATTCCTCTCCTCATTGCGGCAGGTGCGCTCGTCGGGGCCGGAAAAATGAGCCTCGCCATGGCGTTGCTCGTGCCGGTGGCCGCTGCGCTCCCGCCGGACCTCGCCTGGTACTATCTTGGTCGCATCAAAGGCGGCAAGGTGCTGGGGTTTCTCTGTCGCCTGTCGCTTGAGCCGGACTCCTGCGTCAGGGATACGGAAAATCTGTTTCACCGGTACGGGCCACGTGGTCTGTTGCTGGCCAAGTTCATCCCCGGTTTCAATACGGTGGCGCCGCCGCTGGCCGGGATTGTCGGCATGGCCGCGACGACCTTCGCACTGTACGATGTCGCGGGCACGTTGATCTGGGCGGCGGTCAGCGCCGGAGTCGGCGCATTATTCAGCAATCAACTTGAGCAACTCGTCGGGGTGTTGGATCAAGCGGGCGGACTGGTGTTCGGGGTGCTGCTCATCGGCCTGGCGGGATTCATCGGCTATAAGTTCTATTACCGGCAGCAGTTCCTCAGGCATCTGCGCATGTCGAAGATTTCCGTGGACGAGCTCAAACAGCGGCTGGATGCGGGCGAGGCGATCAGCGTGGTGGATGTGCGGCATCCCCTGTCGCTGCAACTCGATCCGGATACCATTCCCGGTGCGATCAACTTCACGTTGGAAGAGATCGAGCATCGGCACCAGGAGATTCCGCGTGATCGCGACATCGTGCTCTATTGCACCTGCCCGAATGAAGTCTCCAGCGCCAGGACGGCGTTTCTGCTGAAAAAGAAAGGCATCCACCGTGTTCGCCCGCTCGAAGGTGGTCTCGATGCCTGGCGGGAACGGCAGTATCCCGTAGAGCGACGAGTGAATGCCGGTGTGGGCGGTTGACGGCATGCCGCTGCGCGGAATAAGGGAGGGTCGCTAGGGGGGTGTCTCTAGCCCGGATTATTCATGAATGCCGTCGCGAGGCGTTCGAGACCGAAGCCCGCCGCGGCTTCTCGCACGTGAGGCTGACGCAGGCGTACTGGCAGTCCGTCGTGGAGGCCGAACGAGAAAAGCCACGCCGGGTGAGAGAATCAGACGACGGAGCAGGTATTCATGAATAGTCCGGGCTAGCTTGCAGAGGAGTGACGCATGACACGTCTGGTGGTGCTGATGATCGCAGGGACCGTGCTCATGTCGAGCGGCCGTGAGGCAGGCGCATGGCCGGAGATGTCGACCACTGTGAGCGAAGCCATGGTCTGGCTCACGAAAGGGGCCTCCCGTTCGAAGCCCGCACCGTTGAAGTACAAAGTGGTGGGAGTCTTTCAAAGAGACAAGCAATTCGTCGGTGGTTCGGCCGTCGCCGACGTGACGAAGCAGGTCGAGTTCGAATTCAAGTGGCCGCTGGAGGATGGGGTGTCGCCAAAAGTGCTGCCGGATATTCCGACGAAGGCGGAGCACTATCGTGATGGCTCGGCGGTCTGCCCGGCACCGATTCTGAAAGGGGCCTATGAGCATTTTGAGTTGAAGAGCATTCTGGTGATGGGACCGATGTTCGGGCTGGTGGGTGAACGGAGAACGCCGGATATGGAGGAATATGTCGGGGGTGGCGGCTGCAAGGGCACACACCTGGTTCAGGGGCAGGTGCGCGAGGAACAGGTGCTGGTGACACTTCCTCCCGAGTTCCTCGCAGGCCAGCTGTCAAAAGGGCAGGTCTTCACGCAACAGGACCAGGGATGGACCTGGACCTTCACGCCGATTCCGTGAGTTTGGAGAGGAAAGCCCGAGTTACTACGCTCACATCGTATCTCATCTGGTGGCTATTGCTGTAGAGCGAAGCAAAGGGTGATCATGCATAGGTTGACGCAGAATCGACAAAAGTTTACGCTATGACTCTGTAAAGTTTACTTGTTGGTCTGTTAAAGTTTACGGCTATCATGAAGAGAAAAACAGAGGAAATACGAAGACTTATATTGGAAAGGATTGATGACATCGGGAGGGTTTCCCAGACTGAGGTTGCCAAGACCTTTGGAATAACTCGCCAAGCTGTGTTTAAAAATCTGAAAGAACTGGTGAGGAATGGTGTGGTGCAAAAAACAGAATCGGAAGTTCACCCATATAGCCTCGTACCCCTTAAAGAATCACATGTGACCGTGCCGATTGGGCACGAGACACAAGAGGATCAAATATGGAAGGAATCTGTCGCACCCCTACTTGCAGATCAAAAGGTGAACATACGTGGGATTTGTCAGTATGGTTTTACCGAGATGTTCAATAACGTCATAGACCACTCTGTATCAGATACGGCGGATGTCCGCATCACAACGGACGCGCTGGCTGTCAGAATGGTGATCCAAGACTATGGAGTAGGAATTTGGAAGAAGTTGCAGCAGGCGTTCCAACTGGATGATCCGAGACATGCGCTATTGGAGCTCACAAAAGGGAAGTTGACGACTGATCCTAAGCGACATACGGGGGAAGGCATTTTTTTTACCTCCCGCATGTTCGATAAATTCATTCTTGCCTCCGACAAGCTTACCTTCTGTCGTTTTCACGAAGGCAACGAATGGCTTTTTGATGTCAAAGAAGAGGAAGCGGGCCCAGGTACAAGAGTTACGATGGTCCTGTACTTAGATTCTAACAAAACCACCAAAGAGGTCTTCGATAAGTTCACCGCTGACTTGGATGATTTTGGATTCAGCAGGACACATCTGTCTGTTCAGTTGGCAAAGTACGAAGGAGACCATCTGGTCTCGCGCTCTCAGGCGAAGCGCATCTTGAATCGACTCGAAAAGTTCAGAGAGGTGTATCTCGACTTCAAAGATGTGACGGAAATTGGCCAAGCATTTGCCGACGAGATTTTTAGAGTATTTGCCAATGATCATCCCTCAGTAAAATTCGTCCCTGTGAACGTCACTCCAGACGTTTCAAAAATGATTCAAAGAGCTCGATCCCATCAAGGACAGATCGAATTACCTATGTGATCGCTCGGAGCTTGGCAAAACCGACTTAGTGTGCTGGCATCCCCTTGACCTGTGCTGTATGATGAGCATCTAAGACGTAATGAGACGTGAACAGTGAAACGCGAAAGGAAGCGGAGAAGTAGCCGAATCCTTTCATGAGCGAATGGCCTCTCACGTGTTGCGTCTGACGTTTCACGATCACCAAGAAAGGGGGGCGACCGGTTTCGACGGGGATATTGACGCCATCGTCGCATGTCGAGATCTCGGGAACTCGTAAAATTCCGGGAAAAACGCAACTGCCAACCAAGAACTGGCACTCGCAGCCTAATTTAGGCTGAGACGTCGTTCCATCTGAGGCCCGCGGGGGTGGAATGGCGCGATGCAGCGGGCTGGTCCCACGCCGGTGCTCAGCGGCGGGGGGCGAGACAATACTGGGCTAGCGGCGATTCTAAGCCGGCCGATAGGCGTGGGTCGCTGCGAAGCTTAAAGAATCGGCTACACATGTAGAAGCGATGAGCTGACGATCTTCGGACAGGGGTTCAACTCCCCTCGCCTCCACCAAACCAAGCCCCTGAGTCGCAAGGCTCAGGGGCTTTTTCATTGTTGCCGGCTGCGGGTCGATGAAGGTAGATTCCCACTCCAATGGAACAAGCCACAGCATGAAAGGAACGACGACATGGGTGACGATCTGATCAAGCATCTCGGTCCGTTGGCGGCGTTGGCCGGTGTGTGGGAAGGCGATAAGGGCGCCGATGTGGCGCCTGATGACAACCGGGGCACGGAACAGAATGCCTATCGCGAGCGGTTGACCTTTGAGCCGTTCGGTCCGGTCAACAATCATGAACAACAGATCTATGGCCTTCGTTATGCGACCGTGGCCTGGCGGTTGAGCGACGGGGCGCCGTTTCATGAAGAAACCGGCTACTGGCTGTGGGATGCGGCGGCGAAGCAGGTGCTGCGCTGTTTCATCGTGCCGCGCGGTGTCACGGTGCTGGCCGGAGGAACCGTGGAGCCGGACGCCACGTCGTTTCAGATTTCGGCGGATGTCGGCTCGGATACGTATGGCATCTGTTCGAATAAGTTTCTAGATCGCGAGTTCAAGACGGTCCGGTATGAACTCACGGTGACCCTGCACGGCCCCGACAGTTTCAGCTACCACGAAGATACGCAACTGAAGATGAAGGGACGGAGCGACTTGTTTCACCACACCGATACCAATCGGGTGACACGAGTCAACTAATGCAGGTAGGCGTCCACGCGAAAATACTGAGTCCCGAGCTTGGAAGTGATCTCGTGGAACGTGGTAGAGTAAAAAGGGTGCGTTCGAAAGAGTAAGAATAGATCGCTCAGATTCTGAGAGTCTAAACGTACGATCGTTTTAGGAAGGAGGGGCGATATGCGAGGAACGTGGGTGGCGATAGCAGGAATGGTTTTGGCGACTGGTTGTGCGGGGCTGCCGCAGACCTCGAGAACGGCGATCATCCATGAGGTCAAATTTGAGGGCAGTCTGGCGCCGGCGGATCTGACCGTACATGTCGGTGACGAAATACGCTGGGTGAACCATCGGACGCTCCCCGTGCTCATCGATATTCCCGGCCTGAATGCAGAGATGTTGTCTTGCGATCGCGGCTTCTCCGGCATGATGGGAGGGGTGAGCGAGTTGAAGGAATTAGACCCGAGCAAAAGTGCAAGCTTGTGTTTCAGCAAGCCTATTGTCATCAGCTACAATGCCCGCATGAAATCAGCCGATCCGGGGGGCATGAAGATCGAGCCCGGCACCATCCGCGTCGTCGGCCCCGCCCAGTAGTCTGTGCTTACCCGGCTTACGCCGCGTTACCCTCTCCTTCGCCCCGGGGCTTGTCGCACGGCTCCGGGGTTCGAGTTAGATCCTCAGACCAGAGATTTCGATTGTGCCGGATGTCGTCTCGGTCGGCGCGCACTGTCGGCGCGGCACTGTTGTACGGGGCAGAGGCGGCCGTCGGACTGCACAGGCGTGAGAGTTAGAGCACCGTCGTCCAGGAGGGACTGACGGCGAAGGCGGCGTTGATCAGACCGACGTGGGAATAGGCTTGTGGAAAGTTTCCAAGCTGAGTGCGGGTTTCGGGGACGAAATGTTCGGAGAAGAGCCCCAGATGGTTTGCGCCGGTGAGGACCTGGGCCATAATCTGCTGCGCTTCAGCCATTCGCCCCAGTCGCGCGAGTCCTTGGACGACCCAGAAGGAACAGATGACGAAGCTGGATTGCGGCCGTCCGAAGTCGTCGGTGCGCAGGTAGCGGAAATAGAAGCCGGTTTCTTTCCCGCCGGCTTGCACGGCCAGCGCGCGCGCGATGCTCTGCATCGTGGTTTCGCACACGTCGCGGTTGGGAAAGCCGAGGATCGCCGCTTGTGCCAACGAGGCATCGTAGGTGTCGTCCTTGGGACCGTTGCGCAGTGAGCCGTCTTTCGTGGCGTTCAACAGCGCCTGTGCCGCCCGTGCGCGCGCCGCGTCGAGGTCGAGCGTCAACGAGGGGAGAAATCCCGCCTTGTGCATGCGGTGAGCCCGATCGAGCCCGGCCCAACACATCAGATTCGAAAAGGAATGTTCCTGCCAGCCGTTGCGAATCTCCCACAATCCTGCATCCGGTTGGGCGATGGTTCGATCGCAGAGTCGGGCCAGGTTGGCGACGAGTTGTTCCTGATCTTTGGTCCGCAGATCGTAGAAACGATTGTCGGAGAAGATCGGCGTCAGTGCGAGGACCAGTTCGCCGTAGACATCGTTTTGGATATGTTCGGCGGCCTGATTGTGATTGCGCACCGGCGCGCTGCCGCAGAAGCCGGCCCAGTTCCGGTGTTCGGTTTCCGGCAGCGGGAGATCCTGGCTGAGCGTATACACGGGCGCGAGTCGTTCCCGCGAATGTTCATGCGTGTAGGCGATGTTGAGCAGGAACTTGAGAAACCCTTCCATCTCTTCGAAGTGCCCGAGATTGTGGAAGGCGGTCAGAGAAAAATAGGCGTCGCGCAGCCAGCAGTACCGATAGTCCCAATTCCGCGGGCCGCCCGGTTCTTCCGGGAGGCTGGTGGTCAACGCGGCGAGAATGGCGCCCGTGTCTTCATAACAATGGAGCTTGAGCGCGAGGGCGGAGCGAATGACTTCTTCCTGGTGCAGCACCGGGATCGAGCAATGTTTCACCCACATGCGCCAGTAGCGGGTCGTCTGGTCGAGGAACTCGTGACTGACCTTGGCGAGATCGTCTTCGATGCCCAGGCCCCAGGTGAGCGCAAAGTACGTTTTCTCGGTGAGGGCGAAGGGGCGTTCCTCGTACAAGTAGGTCAGGGGCATGTTGGTCAACAACCGGAGGTACTCCCCGCGGATGTCATACCGGACGTGGCTGTTGCCGCGCATGCCGCGGGCATATTCTTTCCCCCATCCCGTGACCGGGCGGCAACTCACGCGGATCGAAGGGGTGCCGGCCAGCGGTTCGACGATTCGAAAGAGAGCGGCGGGACGATAGACGCGGCCGTACTGTTCGAAGCGCGGGCAGAAGTCTGTGATCCTGAAGGTGTCGCCCTTTGACGTGGACACCTCCGTCACCAGGATATTTGTATTAGGAAGGTAGCGTTGCGTTGTCTTGACTTGAGCGGAGCTGGTAGGGCTTGATATGGAAAAGTGCCCTCCCTCCGGATCGAGGATTCGACCGAAGACCGGGTCGCTATCCGGTCTCGGCAGACAGAGCCAGTCCACAGACCCGCTTTCATGAATATGGGCGGAGACGTGGCAATTGCCGATGAGTCCGTAGGGGTACATGCCCCCGACCATAAGAGATTTTCGTCTCAAAGTAAACTGCAGGAGCAAAAATGCGGCTGTCCCTCCGGTTTATCCTTCCCCTCTTGCTGGTTTTGGGAGTCGTGGCGTATAGCGTCGTGCCCCTCGTCGATTCGCTCACGCTGAAGTGGTTCACGCGCGACCTCGAAAGCCGATCCAAATTACTGGCCAGCACGATGGAAGTGCCGTTGGCGGACCTGGTCGTTTCGCGTTCACGCACCAAGATCTTCGCCTACTTTCACAAAGTCATTCAGGATGAGCGGCTCTATGCGCTGGGTTTCTGCGATACGCAGCAGCGCCTGCTCTACCAGACGCTGACCTATCCCGACCAGCTGTCCTGCGAAAGTCTGGCGCATCTGGCACCGGGCTCATCGGAAGTGGTGGAGTTTGCGCAGGGCCCGCTGCACGTGGTGGTGGCGACCATTCAGTCGGGGGGGAAAGTTCAGGGCCGCCTGATGTTGGTCCACGATATGAGTTTTGTGCACCAGCGCAGCACCGATACGAAGTGGTACATCTTTTATCTGTTCGTCGGACTCGCAGGGCTGATTTCCGCGGTGACCGTGCTCGTCGCGCAGCTCAGTTGGCGAGGTTGGGTGGCGGGAGTGCGGGCCATGTTGACCAGCAAAGGGTTGCCGCCTGAATCCGCCGGAGCCCATTCGTCCGAACTGCATCCGGTGGCGCAAGATCTCCATGCGCTGGTGCGGGAATTGGAAGCCGATCGCCGGATGCGCGATGAAAGCCAGATCACCTGGAGCCCGGCCAGCCTCAAAACCATTCTGCATGAGCATCTCTCGGGCGACGAGATTCTGATTGTCTCCAATCGTCAGCCCTACATCCACAATCGACGCGGGCAGAAAATCGAGGTGCAAGTGCCTGCCAGCGGGCTGGTGTCCGCACTCGAGCCGGTGATGCGGGCTTGTTCGGGCGTGTGGATCGCTCACGGAAACGGTTCAGCGGACCGGGAAGTCGTGGATAGCCGCGACCACGTACGGGTACCGCCGGACCATCCTTCCTACGACATTCGCCGCATCTGGTTGTCGCCCGACGAAGAATCCGGGTTTTATTACGGGTTCTCCAACGAGGGCCTCTGGCCCTTATGCCACAATGCGCATGTCCGTCCGACGTTCAGGACTTCCGACTGGGAACAGTATGTGGCCGTCAACGAGCGGTTCGCGAAGGCGGTGGTGGAAGAGGCCAAGACGGATGATCCGGTGATCCTCGTACAGGATTACCACTTTGCGCTGCTCCCGAAGATGGTGCGTGAGAAGCTGCCGAACGCCACCATCATTATGTTCTGGCATATTCCCTGGCCCAATTCCGAGAGTTACGGCATCTGCCCCTGGCGGCAGGAAATTCTGGAAGGTTTGCTCGGCAGCAGCATCGTCGGGTTCCACACCCGTGAGCATGGCAACCATTTCCTGTCCTGCATCGATCGCATCCTGGAGGCGCGCATCGACCGCGACAGCTCCACCGTGTCCTACGGCGGGCGCCTCACGGCGGTGAATCCCTACCCGATTTCAATCGAGTGGCCGTCGCGCTGGTTGGAGAACCAACGGCCGGTGCCGGACTGCCGGGTGCACATTCGTGAGCGTCATGCGATGGGCCCGGATCGGCTGGTCGGGATCGGCGTCGACCGCTTGGACTACACCAAGGGCATCATCGAGCGATTTCTCGCCGTGGAACGATTGTTCGAGCTGCAGCCCGAGTGGGTCGGCAAGTTTTCCTTCATTCAGATCGCGGCACCGAGTCGGACGATCATCGACCAGTACCAGCATTTCCACGATCAGGTGTATGCGCTGGCTGAGCGCATCAATAAGCGGTTCGGGCGCGAAGGGTATGAACCGATCGTGTTGAAGGTGAAGCATCACGAGCCGCCGGATGTGTATGAGTATTACCGGGCCTCCGAGCTCTGCTTTGTCACGAGTCTGCATGACGGCATGAATCTGGTGGCGAAGGAATTTATCGCGGCCCGCGACGACGAACAAGGTGTGCTGATCCTCAGCCAGTTCACCGGAGCGGCGCAGGAGCTGCCGGAAGCGTTGGTGGTGAATCCCTACGATATCGACCAGTGCGCGGCGGCGTTGCACATGGCGCTCTCCATGACCCCGAAGGAGCAGCGCGCCCGTATGCGCAGCATGCGCGGACTGATTCAGGAGTTTAATGTGTACCGGTGGGCCGGTCGTATGCTGATGGATGCGGCCCGCATGCGGCGCCGTATCCGCGTGATGAAGCAAGTGGGACAAGCTTCGGGACGGGGGCGGTAATCGCACCGATGCAGGACGTGCTCAGCACTGCAGGCAAGCGTGTCCTCGATCGGCTGGCCGGTCAGGCCGAGGCGTTGTTTGCCTTCGATTTCGACGGCACACTGGCGCGCATCGTTCAGGACCGGCACGCCGCCGTTCTCACCCACCCCATTCGTGATGCCTTGCATGCCCTGGCAGTGACGGCGCCGACGGCGGTCATTTCGGGACGCTCACTTGCCGACCTCAGTCCGCGCGTGGACGGCATTCCCGCCCATCTCATCGGCAATCATGGGCTCGAAGGGTTGCATGCGTCGGAACGCGTCATGCACCAGGCTCAAGATTGTTGTCGCGCCTGGCTCAAGACGATCTCCAAGGACGAGCGCAATCTGACGCGAGCGGGCGTGGTGGTGGAGGACAAAACCTATTCGGTCACGTTTCACTATCGGCAGGCTTGCTCACCGCAGGTTGCGCGGGAGGCGATCTTTCATACCGTGTCGATGTTGGCGCCTGCGCCAAGGCTCGTGTTGGGGAAAGCCGTGGTGAATGCCATCCCCTCCGGCAATCTCCATAAGGGGTCTGCGATGTTGGAATTGATGCACCAGCTGAAGAGTTCCGGTGCCCTGTACGTCGGCGATGACGATACCGATGAGGACGTGTTTTCGCTGCCGGATGAGCGCATCGTCACGGTGCGCATCGGGAAGAAGGCTGCGTCTGCCGCACAATGGTATCTTGCGCGGCAGTCGCAGATCGGACTCTTGCTGCAGTATCTCGTCCGGGCGCGAAGCCGGACCCTATCGGCCTAAGCTTCCTGCGCCGTCACCCCTTTTTTGTACTGACCGTAGACGTACACAGGAATATTCAGGTCTTTCAAGGCCTGCTGGAGCAAGGGATAGACCTTTTCCCATTCCAGTCCGCCGACTCCCGTTGCCAATCGAGGTAACGCCAGGCTCTTCACCTGATGCTCCTGCAGTTCCTTCTTCAACGCCTGGAGCGCATGGTTGACGTTAGGCAAGGTGGCCTTGCCGGGACGATCCTGATCGCTGGCCGGCGGCTCTTGCGTAAACAGGTTGATGATGACCGGCGAATTCGGTCCTTTCCAGGACCAGGCGCCGCCCGGTTTGGGATTGTAGGTTTGGCAATAGTGGCGAAAATCTTTGTACATGCCGGGCCACTGCTCACGAAGTGACAAGGCTAAGCCCTGCTTAAAATTGTCGTGGGGGGCAATGCCGTGTGCGATCGCGCCTGCGGTGGATAAGAGGATGTCTCCGGTCACTTCCTTGAGCATGACTGACGCCTCCTTGATGTGGGAATAAGGTCATGTCTTATCACATAAGGCCGCGTCCGTTTCAATCAATGGAGCGCGGGAAGAAATTTAATTCGAGTCCTGGATGCGACTCGTTTCATCGCCGATAGAGTCGCTCGCCATGACGGCGTGCAGGCAGCTGTTTCATCAAGAGATCGTGCAGAGACGCGCTGGTCGTGGTCAGTGGAGGGAGGCACTATTGTGGAGAAGGATGACATGAAGGCCTATCGCATCGAGCCCGGCTGCCGCCTGGCATTAAAACGGTTCGATCCCGATGACACCGGGGCGTACAAGAAGAATGAGGATGGGAAAGCCAAGGCCAAGGCGGCGGCGGACGAACTCATTGCGACACTCGATCAATTGCAGGAACGTCTTTATGCCAACGGCTCGCGCGCCCTGTTGATCGTGCTGCAGGGTATGGACACCAGCGGTAAGGACAGCACGATCAAGCACGTGATGTCCGGGGTCAACCCGCAAGGCTGCAAGGTGGTATCGTTTAAACCACCCTCCGACGAAGAGTTGTCCCATGACTTCCTCTGGCGTGTGCACCAGAAAGCGCCTCCCAAAGGCCAGATCGGAATCTTCAACCGCTCGCATTATGAAGACGTGTTGATTACACGGGTGCATGGCTGGGTCTCGGACAAGGTGGCGAAGCGCCGATTCAATCAGATCAAGGAATTCGAGGAACTCCTTGCCGAGAACGGGACGGCCATTCTGAAATTTTTCCTCCATATTTCAAAAGACGAACAGAAGGCCCGCCTGGAAGCCCGCATTCACGATCCTGAAAAGCGGTGGAAATGGAATTCCGGGGATCTGGAAGAGCGCAAATTGTGGGGCGAGTATATGACGGCGTTCGAAGAGGTGATCGCGGCGACCAGCACCGAACAGGCCCCCTGGTACGTCGTGCCGGCCAATCGAAAATGGTATCGTAATCTCGTGGTGGCGGAACTGGTCGTTCAAGCGCTGACTGCGATGAAGCTCTCGACCCCTCCGGCTCCGAAGGGGGTGAATTTCAATACGCTGAAGATTGTCTAGGGCGTGGTTGCTCGCATAGGCAGGCCCGGCCGGTCCCGGCTGGTTCGGGCCACTACACTCGGCTACACTGCAACTTGTGTTGCAGGCGCTCGTCTAACCAGGAGTCTGAATCATGCAGAGAAGATGGCCGATTGTTGTCGCGACCGTTGCCTTGAGTCTCGCTCCATTCTCTGCCGGCGCCGGTGAGTTTGAAGGTGTGCTCCGCATGACGACCAGTCACGCGGACACCGGCATGAAGAGCGCGATGGACTGGTATCTCAAGGGTGACAAGGGCCGCATGGAAATGTCTCGCGGCGAAGGGCGCACGAGCGTCATGATCTTCGACGCCACGACCAGAACGATGCAGATGGCGATGCCCGGGCAGAAGTCTTATATGGAATTCAGCTTGGCGGGCGAGCGTGGGGAGCATCTTGCGCAGGCGTTCGAAAATCAGGCCGTCGAGCGGACGGGCAAGACCGAGACGATCGCGGGATATTCCTGCGAGATCTGGCGCATCACCGACAAGGAACAGCATCGACTGAAGAGCCACGTCTGTGTGGCCAAGGGATTCGGAAAAGCCGCGACGTTCTGGGCTGATCAGAAGGATGGGCGGCGATCTTCGCGGCCCGGCTGGATGAAGCAACTTGCCGAAGAGGGAGGCTTCGCCATCCGGAGTATTCAGTATGACGAAGCGGGCAAGGAGTCCATGCGCATGGAAGTGACCAGCATCGACAAAAAGAGTTTGGATGCCGGCCTCTTTGCCTTCCCGGCTGACTGGGCGAAGCAGGACATGTCGGCGATGCAGGAACGGATGAAGGCGATGCGTGAGCAACAGGGGCAGGGTAAGGCGGATCTTTCCAAGATGCTGGAGGACATGAAAACGCGCAAAGCCGCGCGCCGCGGTGCGGGTGAGCCGGCCGGTGAGGCCGAGCAGCAACCGGATATGCAAGAGATCATGAAGCAGCTCGGCGAGGCGATGAAAAAACAGCAGGTACAACCGCAAGGCGGGCAGTAGCTCCGCGCATCCGGACTGAAAGGAGAGCGACATGCGTACGGTCATGCTGGGTTTGGCGGGAGGCGTCCTGCTGACGGCTGTTGCGGCAGTCGCGTCGGCGAGTGATTTTGAGGGCCTCATGCTCCTGAATGAGACGAGCGACGGGATCACCATGCAGCAGCAGTGGTTTCTGAAGGGCGACAAGCTGCGGTTTGAAGAAATGGGTCCGGATACGGACAAGGGCGCCATGATCTTCGATGCGAAGAAGAAGGTGATGTACGGCCTTCAGCACGACGAAAAGATTTATATGGAGATCCCCACGGGGGAGACGTCGAAGGCTGCACCGGACAGGTCGGAGGATGTCGTGGTCGCGAAGACTGGAAAACGCGACCAGGCCGCGGGGTATTCGTGCGAGATCTATCACACGAAAGACAAGTCGGACGGCAGCACCGGCGAGCTCTGTATCGCGAGGGGGATCGGGAATGCGGCCATGCTCGGGATGATGAGCGCGCAAGCGGGAGGTGGTTCGTTGCTGCCGGGGTGGATGCGTGAGCTGTTCAAGGACGGCGGGTTTCCGATCAAGGGTGTGGATCGTGATGCCAAGGGGAATGAGGAGGCTCGCTGGGAGGTTGTGACCATCGAAAAGAAGAGCCTCGACGATGCGTTGTTCCTCCCTCCCGCCGACTACAAGAAACAGGACATGGCCGTGATCAGGCAGCAGTCCGGCGACGCGATGCAGGAGGGGCGGTCACCGGCGGACCGGTAAGGCTGCAAGTTGCCGGCCTCGAGTGACGGGGGCGGTCGGGTCCTCACCGGAATATCAACGACACCCTGTATTGACAGAATTTTTCGAGGAGCGTAGATAGGATTTGCGGCCCGATTCCATCGTGGTAGCTGGGAGACCGGACAGACCGCGCGGCTGCCGTCTAGATCTCCCACTGAGTCCCGCAACGGAAAGGAGGGTGGACGATGAACGATACGACTCCACCTGGCCCGTACGGCCTGCCGGATTGAAGGCGAGCAGCTCGCCGGGGCTTCCGGACAGTTCTCTCTCGGCTATGCCTCGCGGCATCGAAGACGCACCGATCACCATCATCGCGTCATGCCCCTAAGCGGAGAACTGATGTCGGTATCCACACGTCGCCTGTTGATGACAGGCTGTTGTTCTCCGGCGAGATGTTCTTCCCTCTTGTTCGACTCGGCGGGTCTTCACGGGCCGCTACATCACAGACAACATTCGGCGTCCTAAGCGCCACCCAGGGGCTCCTGTCCAAGCAGGGGCCCTTGCCGTAACGAGAATCCCGAACCGACCTATCGGAATCGGATCAAGAAATATGACTAGGGCCGATTTTCCTATTGACAGGATTTTCTAAGGAGCGTAATAGGGAATCGTGTATTCCAAGGGCTGTGTTAACCGTGACGAGGCGATGGACAGTGCGCGCCTGTTCGGGAAACCTCGCCACTCCTCAACCGGGGAGGTTCACAGATGGAAGAACTTACGCCACCGGACTAGAACGGCCCGCAGAGTAGAGGGTGGGCTGATCGTCGGTCGGGTTTGACGATCCTTCGCTGGCTTGTGCCTCTCGGCACTATCCGATAACCGGATAACAGCCACCGAAAAAGAGAAGGATTCGATTCAAACACGAGGCACACAAGTTTCCTGGGATAGACTATCCCCCGACGGACATCCTGATACCCCGTCTTCTCGACCGGGTCCTGTGTCTCCGACAACATAATCGACATTCGGCGTCCCAAGCGCCATCCACGGGCGACCTCCCACCGCAGTGTAGGGTCGCCCGTGGCTTTTTATGCGACCCGGTCTTCCGCCCTTGTTCCTTCCTTCTTCCATGGCATACAGTCCCAAGAGTTGCTGGTTCTGATCACGTGCCGTGCCATGGGAGGTCCCTATGTCTTTTCTTGACGTATTTGTTCGTGGAGATTTCATCAATCCTGCCACTTTGGTCGGGCTGCGTTTTACGCGTTCTTATGTATCCTGATTGCCTGGGTCCTCGCTCGTATGATCCGGTTGGGCGTGCGCCGGGTGGCGTATCTTCTGAGCGATCCGGCGGCATCGACGCTGCTGATCAGGTTGGGGCAAGTGGTGGTCTATACCCTGGCGGTCATTCTCTACTTCAACGCGATCCCACAACTGCACTCCGTGGGGACGGCGTTGCTGGCGAGTGCCGGTGTGGCGTCGATCCTCTTCGGTTTGGCGGCGCAGACCACCCTCAGCAACTTGGTTGTCCGGCTTCGCCTTGCTGTTCTATCAGCCCTTCGAGGGGGCAATCGTGTGCAACTGTCTGCACCGACCGGACTCGAAACCGGCGTGATCGATGAGATGACCATGGGCTATATTTTGGTGAAGACGGTCGATGACCGCCATATCGTGGTGCCGAATAGCGTCGCTGCCCAGCAGATCGTGGTGAAGCTCCGTGCATCTTAAGAGCCAATAGCAAATGGCTTATCGCCCAGAACAGTGACGGGGCCGTTCTCTTTCCGAGCCATAGGCCATCAGCCATCTGCTCTGTGCCGAGTTCAGATGCGGTCCGGAAAGTCGGAAATGATGCCGTCCACGCCCAGGTTGCGCATGCGTTGGATGTCCTGCGGTTCATTCACGGTGTACACGAAGACCTGTCGTCCGAGGTTGTGGTACGTCTGCAGCAAGATGGGTGTGACCGTCGAAAAGTGGAGCCCGACATGGGAGGCATCCAACGCGACGACATCCGCCACAGGGTCCGGCGGCAGCCGGCGGTGCTGCAAGACCATGATCTTCGCGTCGGGATCGGTGTGCCGTACGCGCTGCAGCTCCGGCATCAGAAACGACGCGTAGATCAACGGTCCGGGGAAGCCGGTGCGCTTGACGATCGCGCAGGCCTCGTTGCCGATTCCCTCCACTTTGAGTTCGAGAATCATCCCGACGGCGCGCCCCGCCACGTCCAAGGCTTCCTCCAGCGTGGGGACACGCTGCCAGTTCCCCGCATCGAGCCGTTGTATCTGCTCGAGCGACATCTCGGACACGTGTCCGCTCTTGTTGGTGGTGCGGTCGATGGTGTCGTCGTGCAGCAATACAAGATGACCGTCGCTGGTTGCGCGGAGATCGATTTCGATGAGATCTGCGTGAAACGAGCGGGCT
Source organism: Nitrospira sp. (assembly GCA_024998565.1). Lineage (NCBI taxonomy): Bacteria > Pseudomonadati > Nitrospirota > Nitrospiria > Nitrospirales > Nitrospiraceae > Nitrospira > Nitrospira sp. The sequence continues at coordinate 368,663 of JACOEM010000001.1, read as the reverse complement.
TTCCAAATAGCGGCGAGGGTGTTCTCGGGGGCGTGGCCGGCGGCTCCCCGATGACCGATGCGAAGGACGGTGGCGATAGCGACCTCGCGTGAGATGCCCTGGGAGAGGGCCCTCCCCGATCCTGCGTCGACCGGTTGCAGGGAGGGGCTTTCTTTTCGAACCCCACTTCCCTACCATATTTCGCATAAGTCTGCAAAGAACGCCGAGGGGCCCATTCTCCGGTGAGTTGGTATGATGGTGAAGGGCAGACCCGGTCCCGGTTCTGTCATGATCGGATGATGTGGTCGGAGGTGGCATGGATCAGAGCGAGTGATGATGCAGAATACATTCCCCTTCCGGTGACTCCTCTACGAGTCGCCCTGTGTGAAAGGAGGCTGCCATGCTTGTCCAGGATGTCATGTCTACCGGGGTGGTCACGGCCAGGAGAAATGAGTCGGTCCGTAGCGTGGTCACCAAGATGCTGAGTCGTCATTGCGGTGCCATTCCGGTCGTCGAGGACGGCGAGCTCTTGATCGGCATGGTGACGTTGCGCGATGTTTTGATTCCGCTCTATCCCAATTACGGCGAATATATTCATGACAATGTGCACAGCCGGGATTTTGTCGAGATGGAGGAAGGGTACGCGGATGTCCTCACTCAACGAGTCGAGGAGGTCATGAGCCTGAATCCGCTGACGGTGACGCCACGGACCCCGGTGCTTGAGGCCGCGTCCTATATGGGCCTGAAGAATTTTCGCCGGATTCCGGTGGTCGAAAAGGGGACATTGGTCGGGATGGTCAGCCTGGGCGACATCAATCGAGGGCTCTTTTTCGAACGGGGGCATGCCGTGATGGATGAACGCAGGGTCGCGCAACCGTCAGGGCGATAGGGCGGTTGCGGGACCGAACGGGCAACTCGTAGAATAGCCTCTGCTTGAAACGACCAAGGGCTGTCACCGTCTGCGAAGGAGATGTCATGAGTCTGGCCGACAATAAATGTATTCCCTGTCGAGGCGGAGTCCCTCCCCTCCCCGCCGATCGTACACAGACCTTGTTGCAAGAGTTGGGGCGTGGGTGGGCGTTGAACGCCCAAGGCCATCTCGAGCGGCTGTATACATTCAAGGATTTTGCGCAGTCGCTGGCCTTTGCGAACAAGGTCGGCGCAGTGGCCGAGGCCGAGGGGCATCATCCGGATCTGTACGTGGCCTGGGGCAAGTGCAAGGTGGAGATTTGGACGCACAAAATCAATGGGCTCACGGAGAGCGATTTTTACCTGGCTGCCAAAGCGGATCGAGAGTTTGAACCGTTCCGGGCGGGGACCTAACCAGGAGAAGTCATGGCGCATCTACTGCGACAGCCGATCCTCTCGCTCGGCGCGGACGTTCTCGTTCGACCTCCTCGACGGATCGCGGTGAATACGCCTGCGTCGTCCTCTCTGCGGGCGCCCGCGGCGAGCTTCGGTCTCGACTGTCTCGTGACGATGTCCCTGACTTATCCGGGTTTGGCCCCCGCCTTGTGCCGGCTGGATTGGGGATCTTATGAGTAGCTCTCAGGCCCAGGTGGCGCTCGTCAACATGCCCTTCAGCTTTTCGAAGTATCCCTCCATCCAGTTGGGCACGCTGTCGGCGCTGTTGAAAGCGAAGGGTATCGGGGTCGATTGCCATCACCTCAATGTGCGATTCGCGCACAAGATCGGGATTCCTCTCTACGAATCGATTTGCGAGAAACGCGCGCTGTTCGGCGAGTGGCTCTTCTCCTATCTGCTGTTTCGCGACAACCCCAAACGGGCTGAGTATCCGCGGGTGTTCAAGCCGGTGTTTGAGCAGATTGCCCGGGAGAGCGGCCAGCCGATTTCGTTCTTCGAGGAGATGGCCACGCGGACCGCGCCGCAATTCCTGACCGGAGCCATGACCGGCATCGATTGGGGCCAGTACAAGATCGTGGGGTTCACGTCCACGTTTGATCAAAACGTGGCCAGCCTGACGATGGCGAAGCTCATCAAGGATTTGTATCCGGACGTGAAGATCGTGTTCGGTGGCGCCAACTATGACGGCGAGATGGGGCTGGAATATTTTCGCGCCTTTCCGTTCATCGACCATGTAGTCGTGGGTGAAGGTGAGGTGACATTCCCCGCATTGGTGACCCATATCTTGAGCGGATCGAACGGACCCTGCCCGAAAGGCGTGACGTATCGGGAGCAGGGCGACATTCGATGTGAGCCGAATACTGCGCTCTTTACGGAGTTCGCGCAGACCGGCCCGCCGGACTACGACGACTACTATCACCTGCTGGCCGAGCTCGGCACCGAGGCGTCGCGCGGGCTGGATCGTATTCTGTTGTATGAGGGCTCACGCGGTTGTTGGTGGGGCGAGAAGCACCATTGCACCTTCTGCGGGCTGAATGCGCAGAGCATGAAATTCCGGGCGAAGTCGTCTGAACAGGTCGCTCGCGAGATGGCGTATCTGTCGAGTCGCTACGATACGACACGGTTCCGGCTGGTGGACAACATCATCGATATGAAATATGTCGAGAACCTGTTCGGCCGGTTTGCCGCCGAGCACTGCGATCTGGATGTGTTTATCGAAACCAAGAGCAATCTGCAGAAGAGCCAGATCCGGACGCTGGCCGTGGGGGGCGTGAAGTGCATGCAGCCCGGCTTGGAAAGCCTCAGTCTCTCGCAGTTGAAAGCGATGGACAAGGGCGTAACGCCCATGCAGAACATCATTTGCCTCAAGTGGAGTTGTTACTACCGAGTGTCGGTATCCTGGAATATTCTGCTCGGCTTTCCCGGCGAGACGAATGAAGACTATCGGCGGCAGATCGATCTTCTGCCGTCCCTGTTCCATTTGCAGGCGCCGGAAGCGACCGGGAAGTTCTGGTTGCAACGGTTCAGTCCCTACTTTACGAGACCGCATGAGTACGGCGTGCGCATCACGGGTCCGGGGACAGCCTATGAGTATGTGTATGATGCGGCGCGCGTCGATCTGCGCAAGATCGCCTATGATTTCGAGTATGAACTCGACGACTGGCCGGTGGATCCCCATGTCTATCAGGAATTGACCGGTTTGGTGGAGGAATGGCAGCGGCTGGCGCGCAGCAGCGACCGGCCGTTTTTGTATTACTCCAAGGCCATGGAGTATGTCACGATCTACGATGGTCGTAATCCACAAATGCCCACGAGGCAACGGTACGACTGGCCGGCGGCGGGCATCATCGAGGCCTGCAACGAGGCTGCGAAAAGTCGGGATCAGATTCGCGCAGCGCTGAACGACGCAACGCGTGACAGGGTATGTTCGGAAGATGAGCTGACAGAGGCGCTGGGCATCTTAACGAGTCGTCGTATTCTGTACGAAGAGCGCGGGAAGTATTTTACGCTGGCGATCCCCGAGCACCCCTACCACTGAGCGGATTCTGCGACCTCTTCGGTTTTCTCCCCTCCCCTACATGGACAGCTTCTCAGCGACGTTTCGCATCTGTACCCCGTGCACGAGTGATGCGCCACCGCGAATGGCGCAGGCCACGTGGACCGCTTCGGTCATTTCTTCGGTATTCGATCCCTTTTCCAGGCAGGCCTGTGTGTATGCATCGATGCAGTACGGGCATTGCACGGCATGGGCCACGCCGAGCGCGATCAGCGCCTTTTCCCGTTCCGTGAGCGCCCCTTCCGCGAAGACGGCGCTGTAATAACTCATGAACTTTTCCCACAAGACCGGGTTGCCTTTCCCCATGTCTCCGAATTTGCCGAGATCTTTCGAGTGGTAATAGCAGTCCATGGATAGCCTCGCAGGGTGAGTAGGTGTGGTTCGCTCCGGACCCGATATGACGTCGGCGAGCGATCAGCGGTTTTTCAGTGCCCGATCGTCAGGCGTTACCCGGCGGGGTGGGATCGGTCTCGCCGAGGGCCTGAGAAAAACGGTGTCCGACGATGGTGGTGACTTTGCTCATCAGCTCGCCGAGCTCTTTCCATTCTTCGGCACTCAAGTCTGCCTTAATCTGAGGATGCAGCGCCCACTCGGCATTGACGAGTTGTCCTTTGCGTGACACGTGGACATGTAAGAGTTCGACGTCCCAGACATCCTGCGGATTCGCCGCCGAGGTGACTGGTTTCTGCGGAGGGACTTGGCTTGCCATGGTGCGTGCGCTCCTTCAGTCTGACAGGTGAGAGCGGCATGATACCGCATCGAAGATTGCGCTGTACATGGGACGGCCGGCGGCGTGTGGTGTCCGCCGTCGGAGATGAGTTGCTCGAGAGTCGCCGGCTGGAATCGATGCTGATCAGTGAGGATCGGGGTGCTGGTTGATGGCGCGAAGCAAGTGTTCGTGAATGCGCCCGTTGGTGGCGACAAGCTCCTGTCCGTACAATGAAAATCGGTCCCTGCTGAAGCCCGACACCACACCCCCGGCCTCCCGGAGAATCACAACACCGGCGGCCATGTCCCATGGACTCAGTTTCACTTCCCAGTATCCGTCAAATCGGCCGGCCGCGACATAGCTGAGATCCAATGCGGCTGAACCGGTGCGGCGCACGCCCTGTGCGCGAAGTGAGATGCGGGAAAAGTGGTCGAGATTATTGTTGGTGGTCTCACGGATGTTGTATGCGAAGCCGGTGACCAGCAGCGAGTATTCGAGCGTCTCAATCGTCGACACGCGAAGGCGTTCGCCGTTCAGGTACGCGCCCTGTCCCAAAACAGCGGTGAATAACTCACCGCGAACCGGGTCCAGCACGACACCCACGATGCATTCCCCGTCACATTCCAGGCCGATCGAGACGGAGTAAAACGGGAAGCCATGGGCGAAGTTGGTGGTGCCGTCCAGGGGATCGATAATCCATCGATAGGGCGAGTCTGTGGCCCCGTCTTCCCCGCGTTCCTCCGCAAGGATCCGGTGGGACGGGTGGGCGGAAAGAATGGTGCGCACGATGCTTTCTTCGGCGCCTCGATCCGCATCCGTCACAAGATTGATGGCTGCCTTATAGTCGATCCGAAATCCGGAGCGGGCATGTTCCAGGAGCACGGTTCCGGCCGCTTCCGCTGCTCTAATCGCGGTCGCAAGAAACAAGGTGCGGTCTTCTGAAGAAGGACGCTTCGATGTCTGCATAGATTCTGCATCCTAGCATGACTCGCCTCCAGGTTCCGCCTAGGACTTCTCCTTAATCTGGCAATTCACCGTAACACGTTGAAAAATAACAATATGCTAATAGCTTGTTCTTGTATGGCAAGGCTTGGCTAGGCATTGTATGCATTCGGCTTGTGCACGCGGAGAATGCGATCAAATAGTTATTTTGAATCACTTGACAGAAAATGAATCACTTGCTATAAAGCAAGTATGCTTTATTGAGGACTTGCTTGTGGAAGAATTGACCGACATTCTGGTGGGCCTAGAGCAGCGGATCAGCGCCTATCGGAATCGCTACCAGGAGCTTGAGAAAAAGCGGCGTCGGCTCGACGACGAAATCGCGATGATCAAGAAGTACTTGGAGCTGGCGGAAACGCTGTATCGCGTTGAAGCCGACAAGGCCAAGCTGGCAAGCCTCTCCAGCCAGATTATTACCGATGAAAAGGGTATTCGGCCGCTCCCCGTGACCGATGTTACGGACCAATCGCGCGAAATCCTGCTCGGCAAAAGCAAGTATGTCGGAAAGAGCGTCCCGGAGGCTGCCTATCAGATTCTCCGCGAAGCCAGCCGGCCGATGCATGCCAAGGAGCTTTTGCAGCGCCTGCTGGAGGGCGGTTTGCAGATCAAGGGCAAGACACCATTGACGTCTGTGGCGACTTCATTGAAGCGGGATAAGCGATTCCAGAAAGTCGGACCGAACACGTTTGCGGTGATGACCCAGGAGTTAACGGCAGTAGTGTAAGCGGGCGGAAGAAGTTCATATCAACTCTAAATGTGTGAAGGGAGGTGAGAGTCTTGGCAACGAAGAAGGCAGCGAAGAAACCAGCGAAGAAGGCAGCGAAGAAGAAGTAAGTCCCACCAGGATTTACACGCCGGGGGTAAGGCCACTTACCTCCGGCGTTTTTTTATGCCTAAAAGCGGCCATGGCCTTATGGACATAGGCATGGGCGTGTACCGCGTATGAGGTGCGTGGGAAGCAGCGGTTAGATTGCGAGGGATGGCGCGGGGCGAAGGAGCCCGATCGACGGGCGGGATTCGGGTGCCGCGACTGCATGTTCCCCGGTGATGAGGGCCCATTTGTCGCGCTGAGCCAGGATTTGCTCAACGAGTCTGGTGTGCATGGCATGGCCTGATCGTTCCGCAATGATATGGCCGATGAACGGGAAACCGAGCAACGCGATATCGCCGATCAAGTCCAGGACCTTGTGTCGGACGAACTCGTTCTGGAAGCGGAGGCCCGATTCATTCACGACACCGTCTTTGGACAGAATTACGGTGTTGTCCAGTGTTCCGCCTTTTCCGAGTCCTCTGGCCCACAGGGCTTCGACTTCGTGCAAAAAGCCGAACGTGCGAGCTGTGGCGATGTCCTGCTCAAAAGCCGAGGCGGAACAGGTATAGGTGTAGGACTGGGTTTGGATTAATGGATGATCGTAGTGAATGGAGTACGTAATCTTCGGTGTGGAAGACGGCTCGATCCTGACTCGGCGTGCCCCATCAACAACTTCAATGGGTTGCGTGATTTTCACATACGATTGGCGACGGGTCTGGGGGATTACGCCAGCCGTGCGAATCAATCGCACGAAGGGGCTTGCGCTGCCATCCAGCACGGGGACTTCCCCTGCATCGACTTCTGCGTACACGTTATCGACTTCCATGCCGACCAAAGCCGACAGGAGGTGTTCGATGGTCTTCACTTGACGGCCGTTGACGCTGATGGCCGTGCAGAGCTCGGTCGGTACTTTATTCGAGACTGCAGCCGGAAGGAGGGTTTCCTCCGATCCGTTGCGATAGACAAACACGATGCCGGTATTGGGGGGAGCTGGGCGGAGTGTCAGCGTGACCGGTTGGCCTGAGTGGAGCCCGACGCCCGAACATGAAACTGGTGATCCGATCGTTTGCTGAAACCGCACGGTGCCTCCTCCGTAATGTGTACTCCCATATGAGCAATGCTTGTGCCAAGCATAAACTCAATCGTAATGTATTGATATATATTGAGTTTAGCTCGATGGTTGAAAATGCTCACTGTGGTGAAATTCACACAATTGTATCTTTTGCTGGAGGACGCGAGGCACGGAAGTGTTTGGTTTTCAATGAGTTAACTGATTGTATCCGGCTAGTGTCGAGCGGGAACTGTGTATCCCGGCATCAGCATCGAGATCCTTGCCAGGGCTCTGGCTTGGTGGCACCGCCTCCGTCAGGGTCTCGGCTCCAGTTCGATCAGCCCTTTGCGAATGGCCAGAATCGCGGCCTGGGTCCGGTCATACACCTGCAGTTTGTGAAAGATATTGCGGACGTGGTTTTTAACCGTCTTCTCGCTGAGATCCAGGTTGTTGGCGATTTCTTTGTTGGTCTTCCCGTCCGCGACGAGGCGCAGGACCGTGATTTCGCGTTCGGTCAAATCGTGTTCAACCCAAGCCGGTTTCTTGCCCTTCTTCTGGGACATGAGGGAGAACTCGGCCAGGATCTTACTGGCGACCGACGGATGAATGAGCGACTCGCCCCTGTAGATGGCCCGGATGGCCGCCACGATTTGTGAGGATTCAGAGTCTTTGAGCAGATACCCGGTGGCGCCGGCACGCACGAGATCGAAGATGTATTGCTGCTCTTCGTACATCGTCAGCGCTACGATGCCCATGTGAGGAAACTCCCGCTTGATTTGTCGGGTGGCTTCGATGCCGCCCATGCGGGGCATACTCACATCCATGAGAATGACGTCCGGCATGAGGGTTTTGGTTTTCTCCACGGCTTCCACGCCGTCTTGCGCTTCGCCCACCACGTTGATGTCGTCTTTGGTTTTGAGGATGGCCGCCAGGCCTTCGCGCACCACGCGGTGATCATCAGCGATCAGGACCTTAATTTTTTCCATGACGAATCGTCTCCTTGTCGGCTAGTGGGATTCGCAACACGATGCGCGTGCCGCGCCCTTTCTTCGAGTCGATCGTGGCTTCCCCGCCCACCAGTCGTGCGCGCTCCAGGATGCCACGAATGCCGAAGTGATCCCACTTTTCGGGATCGCGAAGGACCGCATCCATGTCGAATCCGATCCCGTTGTCGGAAATGGTCACTTGCAACAGATCAAGCCGGATATCGAGTTGCACCGACACCCGGCCGGCCTTGGCGTGCTTTTGCACGTTACTCAGCGCCTCTTGGACGATCCGGAACAGAAAGATCTTAGTCCGCGGGAACAGGATTGTTTCGTCTCCGGTCACGGAAAAGGCCGTCTTGATATGGTATTGGGTTTCGTAGGACTTGAGATAGTTCGTCAATGCCGGGATGAGCTCCATTTTGTCGTAGTGGAGCGGACGCAGGTTGAAGATAACCTGTCTGGCCTCCTGGATGGCCAGTTTCAACTGCGCTTTGGATTCACGGATCGTAGCGAGACTGGCTTTGGGATTTTTCCGAAGCAGCTCTTGAGAGAGTTCCAGCTTGAAGTTCACGCCGGCGAGGCTCTGCACCAACCCGTCGTGAATTTCGCAGGCAATACGCGTCCGTTCCTCCGTCACCGCCGCGCCGGTTTCTTTGACGTACAAGCGGTAGAGCGACTGGTACTTATTCAAGGCTTTTTCGATGTCGGCCGTGGCGCGGATGCGCGCCTCGATCAACTGCCACATGAACTTGGCGCTGGCGCCACCGATGACCGAGACACCCATGCGGCGGATATCTTGAAGGTATTCGCCGACCTCGGGGTTGCCTGACACATCGATGACCAGATCGACCGGTCCCATTTTCAGCAGTTGGCGATAGTTGCGCGTCACCCTGATGTGCAGCCGTTTGGCGAGGCCGAGGCCTGGTGCCTGATCGCTGATGTCTGCCACGCCGACGATACGGACCAATGGATCGTTGGCAAAAATTTCCATCAAGGCGGTGCCGCCGCGGCCTGCGCCGATGATGACCACGTGTGTGGCCCCGGGCGATCGGCGCCTGCTTGGCCGCTTGGCTGTTCGTCGATTTCGGGTGACTTTGGTTGTTGCCATGAGGTCAGAACCTATCGGGAGGGCGCAAACCTTTCCTCTGTTGGTGCCCATCCTGCCGAGACCTACACCGAGCGGACTGATCCGAAACAGCGAAGAGAAGGGGAGGGCTTAACGCTCCCGGCGCTGCTGGGCCAGGGATTTGATCTCGTCCATGAACTGGTCGATGTCTTTAAATTCCCGATACACGGAGGCGAATCGAACATAGGCGACCTGGTCGAGTTGAGACAGTTCTCTCATGACTTCCTCACCGACGGCGGTGCTCACGATCTCGGTTTCACCTAAATCCTGGATGCGCTTTTCGATGCGATCGGTGACGGTTTCGATGGTCGCGGTACTGATCGGGCGTTTTTCGCAGGCTTTCTTGAGCCCGGACACGATCTTGCTCCGATCAAACGGCTCCCGTCGTCCGTCCTTTTTTACGACGGCGGGCATGGTTTCTTCGACCCGTTCGTAGGTGGTGTACCGGCGTTTACACGACAGGCATTCGCGCCGCCGCCGGATGACCTCGCCTTCTTTGGCCATCCGCGAATCGACGACTTTGTCCTCGACATCGTCGCAGAAAGGACACTTCACGGGCGAACGTCCTGCCTAAGCGGGAGACGAATCGTAGGCATGAAAGATGGGAAAACGATTGCACAACGTTTTTGCTTGCGCCCGCACCTCGGCCTGCACCTGCTGATCCTGGGGATGCTGCAACACACGATCGATGAGCGCCACGATCTCACGCATCTCCGCTTCGCGCATGCCGCGCGTCGAGACGATGGGGCTGCCGATCCGGATGCCGCTGGCCGTGGCCGGCGGTTTTTCATCGTACGGGATAGCGTTCTTGTTCACGATGATGCCAGACGCGTCCAATGCCGCATCAGCTTCTTTCCCCGTGATGCCTTTGTTGGTGAGGTTGACCAGCATCAGGTGGGTATCGGTTCCCCCCGACACAATTTTATAGCCACGGTCGACGAGGCCCTGCGCCAAGGTGCGCGCGTTGGCGAGCACCTGTTGCTGGTACCGTTTGAACGCCGGCGACAGCGCTTCTTTGAATGCAACGGCTTTAGCGGCAATCACATGCATGAGGGGGCCGCCTTGCAGGCCCGGGAAAATAATCTTATCGACGGCCTTGGCATATTCGGCCTTGCACATCGTCACGCCACCGCGTGGGCCACGCAGCGTCTTATGCGTCGTGGTGGTGACGAAATCCGCGTAGGGGACAGGATTGGGATGCAAACCGGCCGCGATCAATCCGGCAATGTGTGCGATATCGACCAGGAGATACGCGCCCACCGACTTGGCGATGGCCTGAAACTTGGGGAAGTCGAGGGTGCGGGCGTAGGCGCTGGCGCCCACCACCAACATACGGGGCCGGCATTCCTCGGCGATCTTCTGAACCGCCGCGTAATCGATGGTTTCGGTCTGGCGATCGACGCCATACGAAAACGCACGGAAGATGATGCCGGAGAAATTCACCTTGCTGCCGTGGGTGAGGTGTCCGCCCTGGGCAAGGTCCAATCCCAGAATCGTGTCGCCCGGCTTGAGCACGGACAGGTACGCAGCCATATTGGCCTGCGATCCCGAATGCGGCTGCACGTTGACGTGCTCGGCGCCGAAGATCTGTTTCGCGCGTTCGATGGCGAGGCTTTCAACCGTATCGACATGCTGGCAACCGCCGTAATAGCGCTTGCCGGGATACCCTTCGGCATACTTATTCGTCATCACGCTGCCCTGGGCGGCCAAGACGGCGGGGCTGGCGAAATTTTCCGAGGCGATCAACAGCAACTTGTCCCGTTGCCGCTGCTCCTCGGCGACGATAGCCTCGTAGGTTTCAGGGTCGGTTGATTTCAATGCGTCCAACGAACCGATCAGCTCCTGCATGCTTCCTCCGAGCGCAGCCTTCTATCCGGTGGCCACGCATGATCCCGCAACGGGTTATGCGGTTGGTGCGGCTTCTTCCGGCTCTGCTTGCGCTTCTTGCTCGTCTTGCTTCTTCACCACATGGACCGCAATGGTGGCGGTGACTTCGCGCGGCAGCTTGATGGCAATGGCGAAGGTGCCGAGTTCCTTGATGGGCTGGGCCAGCTGGATCTTGCGGCGATCCACGGTGAATCCCTGCTCAGCCAACCCTTCCGCAATATCCTTGGCCGTCACGGATCCAAACATCTTGTCGTCTTTTCCGACCTGGGCGGCAACGGTCAGCGAGACCGCGGAGATCTTCTTGCCGTGCGCCTCGATGTCCTGCTTTTCCTTCTTGGCCTTCTCGGCCGCGGCCCGCTTGGCATGTTCGAATTCTTTGATGTTCCGGCTATTGGCTTCAACGGCCTTCTTGCGGGGCAAGAGATAGTTCCGGGCAAATCCGTTGGAGACGTCCAAAAGGTCGCCGAGGTCACCCACGCCTTCGAGTGTTTCTTGGAGAATCACCTTCATACTGCAACTCCTTCTGTTGGAAAGGGAAAAAGCATACTGGCGGGCTGTGCAAAAGTCAATTGATCTGGAGCCATCGGGCGGTTTTCTTCATTCGGCTCGAAATGGCGGTGCAGGCGCTCAGTGCGGCTCTTGCCGTCTGTTTTCGCTTTTCGACGGTGGATGAAATGGTATGTGCGTCGCTGGTGGACAGGATCTTTGGGAACTCTTTAAGATACGCTCCCGATTCGATGAACGATGCGCTGGTGTCTGTGCGATCGGCACCGCAGACTGCGCCACGACAACACGTGAGGGAAGAACGGAACATGACCGCAATACCAGGCACCTTACCCGATCTCCTCGAACACTTGGCCGTAACGCTGGAAGGTGATGCCGCGCGCAGCACGGAGCAGGGGCTCGACCAGTCGATTCCGCTCACGCGCGGCCGGCTGCTTCAGACCGTCGGGAATTTGCATCTCTATGAATTCTTTCTGCCTGTCGACGTGATGGTGGGAGCCGACCTGTCTGCAACGTTGCTCCTGGGCGAAGAGGCTGAACCCACGGAGGGTATTGTGCTGTTTCAGGACGGGGAGCGCCTCGTGCTGCAATTGTTCGATGCCATCGGCGATGTGATGCCCAGCGCCACGCTGGTGCCTGATGCCGGCGGATTGGCCCTGACCACCAGCCGCCGCTTGGCAGAAATGAGCAAGACCGGCGCCTCCTACACACTCGGCCCGGCCGAACGGCTTCTCCCCGTTCTCGAAGCGGGGCAAACGGGGGACCGCGCTGCTCTGGAGGCCCTGGTGCCCACCTCTGTGCTGACGCCCTTGTGGCAAGACGATCTGACGGCGCGTCGGCAGAAGCTGGCCACGCTCGTGATTGAGCTGCTTCGGGGCAACAAACGCATTCTTCTCGTTGCTCCGGACCACGAGAGCGCCGATGCAATCACTCTTCTCACGGCCCGGGCCATGAAAGCGGCCGGACTGACGTTCAAAAGTTGGCTGAGTCGGTACGAAGTGGCGACCAGCAAGGAGAGCGGAGGCATTCCGCTTCCGGATTTGGGATTCGAGGCGCAGATGCATCAGTTCTATGCCAAGTCTCGATCCGACAAGGCGGTCTTGCGCAAAAAGTACGATCGATTTCGTGAGCTCACGCCGATTCTGGCCTACAAGGCTCAAAAGCAGAAGGATCTGGATGAGGTGCGGTTGCTGGAATGGCGACTCGTGACCCAGTTGACCGATTTCCTGACCAAGATCAAGGAAATCGACCAGACCCTGACCGACTATGAACAGCTCCCCATCTGGAAGCGGTTGTCCATGCAGGCGGTAGGAAAAAACGTCGAATCGCTGCGTGAGTACAAAGCGATCTATGAACGGCACTGTGCCGGGCTTCGCCATGAGGTCGACATCGCCAAGGAACGGATCGCTGAATTGATCCCCGAGGCGACCGTCCCGAAGGAGCTCAAGCCGGAATTTGCCGAACTCAAGGAAGAAGTCATCCGCTTGGGGGGCACGAAGAAGATTCGCGAACTGCTGGCGGCGCAGGAGGATACCAACCGGCAGGCCTTCGTGCAGAACCGGCGGGTCATCGTCACCACGGCGGCGCGGGTGGCGGTCGATCCGTTGTTTCGCAAGGTGCGGTTCGACGTCTTGATTGCGGATGAGGCGCCACGCATCCGCGCGGCCTTTCTGCTGGCGGCGGCGGGGTTGGTCCGCGAACGGATTGTGCTCAGCGGCGACCTGCGCGAGGTGACGGCCGGTGGCGCCTGGAATCTCACCGACGGGGTCCTGACCGTCGGCTGAGCCCGATTCACCTCAGCCGACGGATATTTTCATGTTCCTCACCTTGACGGGTCGAAACCGATCAGCGATAATCCCGCTCTATTCTTCATGCCGAAGTGGCGGAACTGGCAGACGCACTGGTTTCAGGTACCAGCGCCCGTAAGGGTATCCGGGTTCAACTCCCGGCTTCGGCACCATACACAGCTTGCTCGCCCCGGAGCCTCTCTAGATCGTTCTTGGCGACGGGATAAAGCCCTCTAACAGTCTTTCTCTCTTCTCCGCTCTTTTCTTGGCCTTTCGAATATTCTGCGGCACCTCAATTTCCAGACCTCTTCGACCGGGCCTGTAAGAGGGCGGCGAGTGCCAGCGGCAGCCGAATCTGCAGAGCCATTAACCGCCGGACAATCAAACGCCATGTAGCCCTGGTGGTTCGGCCCTACCACTCTTCATGCGAAGTTTGTACCATGCGGAACAGTCCTTGCGAGATCCCATGCCCGGCGCGTCCGACAATCAACCGTCCCATCCCACTCAATGCCTGTCGATGTGAAACCATCTCATACGTTGGTCGATGTTCCCGGCAGTGAGCCTCTGCTGGGCCACCTGCGTGCGTTCAGGCGGCAACCGCTGGAGGCCATGTCGCAGTGGTGGCGACGGCATGGCGATGCGCTACGCTTTCGTCTCGGCCCCAAGACGCTCTACCTCCTCAGCCATCCCGATCTCGCGGAGGAGATTCTCGTCCATCAGGCCGATCGTTTCGTGAAAGTCTACGAGCCGCAGCGTCCCACCGGCCTTGCGTTGGTCTTAGGTAACGGCTTGGTGACCAGTTCGGGCGACGTCTGGAAGCGGCACCGGCGCATCATCCAACCGGTTTTTCATCGCGCCCGCATGGCGGCGATGGCCGAGCGTATGGCGCAGGTGGGCGAGCAGCGGATCGCAGGTTGGACCGTCCACGTGGGGCGGACGGTCGATATCGCCGACGAAATGATGCGATTGGCCCTCGAAGTGATCTCTCACACGATGTTTCACACAAACGTGGCCGACCATACCGACCAGATCAGTCATGCGCTCAGGGTCAGTCTGAAGTATGCGTTCGATTCGTTTCACAGTCCCCTGCGCCTGCCCCTGTGGGTGCCGACCCCGCGCAACCGTGAATTTCGTCTCGCGCTGCAGTTCATGGACAAGCTCATCTATGGATTGATCGCCGAGCGCCGCCGCACTGGAGCGCTGCACGACGATCTCCTGGATCTGCTCCTCAGGGCCCGCGATGAGGACACGGGTGCCGGGTTGAGCGATCAGGAACTGCGGGATGAAGCGCTGACCATCTTTGCTGCCGGACACGAGACCACCGCCAATGCCCTCGCTTGGACCTGGTACCTGCTGGCCACCCATCCGGAGGTAAAGGCGCGTTTTCACCAGGAGGTGGACCGGGTGCTGCAGGGTCGAACGCCTCAGGCCGACGATCTTCAACAACTCCCGTACACGCGCGCGGTTTTCGATGAAGCGGTTCGTTTATATCCCCCCGTTCCGGCGGTCCAGCGAAAGGCTGCCAGCCGCACAAGCATCGGCGGCCTCACCCTGCCTGCCGGAGCGCTTGTCCTGGTGGGCATCTATCACTTGCACCGGCACCCGACCTTCTGGCGCGATCCGGAGCGTTTCACGCCGGAGCGCTGGCTGGAGGGCGAACGACCGGCTCCCCGATGCGCCTACCTGCCGTTCGGCGCAGGCCCCCGGGCCTGCGTGGGGACGCACTTCGCGACGGTGGAAGGGCCGCTGCTCCTGGCGCTGATCGGACGCTGCTACGATCTACAGCTTGCGCAGGAACACGTCGAGCCCGAGATCATGGTGACCCTGCGCCCGAAACACGGCATCCGCATGACCATCCAATCACGGCACCAGCCGGTCCGCTTCGTCTAACGCACGCCGGGTTTCATCCGGACTGGCTGTCTCAGTCTTTCAGCAGCACCAGAGTGTGAAGGTCGATCTGTCGGCAAGCGTAGTTCTTGCGGAAGCGGGTCAGTACCCGACGGGGGTTATCAACCAGTTGGTAATGTAGACATTCTGGACCTGTCCTTTGGGAAGCAATTTGTTGATGCCGCGTCGAATGTCTGCTCGCAAGGCCGGTCGCTGCCCGGACGCACGGAGATCGCTGACGGCATAGGTGTGAAGAATTTCCATCACCTGCCGATCGATCGCGTCGTGGCGGGCCTGGATCAATCCGGCGGTCCCCGAGCGATCAAGCTCCAAGGCCAAATTGACTTGGACGTAATAGTAGCGTTGGCCGTCATCCACGGGCGCGACGACGGGCGGCAGGTTGATGGTCACACCTGGCTGCCCCTGTGAGGGATCGGGAGGAGCGGTTTGCAACGAGAACGTATGCGGCAGGAGGTCCGGATGGTACTGGCTCGCCAAATAGCCTACCAGGAGCAGGATGGCGGCGATGCTGAACAGCACGATGAGGCTGACGCGTAATGTCATGCTGAAACGGATGAATGTGACGTGAAGCGGCGGTTCTGTCCTCGATGATTCTGGTGACGCTGTCTCGCACCAGGACGACGTTCTGCATAACAGTAGCATCTCCTTGGAAATTGTCAGCAAGGGAGCTCTCAGGTAGACACTAGGCAATTACCCAGGCATGGCGGTTCGTGATGGTTAGTGCTGTTGGGTGAGGTTCGGATGGATGTGTAGGGCGCCGCTGTCAGACTTTTCCTTCGCGCGAGGTGAGGTTCGACCGACTGGGACTGACTCGACGAACCGCTCGTTGCGCCGTGCTCCCTCTCAAGGTCTGTCGAGATAGATGAACGTGTACGGTCTAGGAACGAAGGCTTGATCCGGGCCTCGTGGCTCCGTTGTGCTCCGTCATGATCGGGGTGCGGGAAACGAGAGGAGGCGGATTATTGCGGGGCTCGCAATGACGCGGGGGAAGCTGCGGCGCAGGCATTTCGAGGACAGGCATTGCTGCGGCCCGTGAGCCAAAGCCGGTTTCTGGCAAACCACCCGTAGGCCGTCACCATGAGTGGGGCAACCAACGGGAGCCGACTGAGGCGAGACAGGAATCTCAGACCGATCGCCTCCCAAATCGCACGGAAGACCTCGACGCCCGTGATGACGGTGCCGTCCGCCCACTGGGCGTGGATCACTGTGCTCAGATCCGTGACAGCCAGGCCGGCCGGTGCGGCATTGAAGTCGGCAAGAGAGAAGTCGAGCAGGGTGAGGCGTTGCGTCCTATCCAGACGCTTCATCAGCGCCATTTCTCGGGCGCAAATGGGACAGGCTCCGTCGTAGAACACGGTGAGTGGATAGAGAGCCATCCGAACGGTGCCTTTCTGTCATCCCGGGATCGTAAATCGCCGGGTGAATCGATCCAGCACTTCGTCCAACTCGCTGAAGGTATCCAGGACATCGATGCCGTATTGCGCAAACTGATCGCGCATCACGCGCGCGCCATGGCCGCCGGCCATGACCGTGGTAACGGGTTTCAATTCCTCTGCGAGCGAGTGAATCAATTCCGCGGCGTTTCCTTCCTGCAGCACCAGGGTCAACGACAGGATGGCCAGATCCGGGGCGACCTCCCTGCAGAGCCTGCCGAGGGAGGAGATCGGCACGTTGGCTCCTAAGTAGTAGACCCGGCATCCACGCACGCGGCAACGGTAGGCGACTGCCAATGCCGCAATGTCGTGCTCCTCACCGGGCGGGCAGGCCACGACGACTTTCGCGCCGAATTCCGCCACCGGCAATTGATTCATGGCCGCATACAGTTTTTGTTCAATTTGGCTGGTCACGTAATGTTCGAGGGCGATACTGATGCGCCCGCTGTGCCACAGGTCTCCGACGCGTTCCTGCAGCGGGAGCAGAATTCCGTGGAGTGCCTCTTCAAACGGGACGACTGCGACCGCGCCGTTCAAGCGTTTCTCGAATGTGACGCGGTCGAATGGTTCCAAGGCCGAGAGCAGTTCCCGCAAGAGTCGGTCGAACGTATTGTCCACCGCGGCGGTGCGCGGCGCTTCCGCGCGCAAGAGGGCAATCAACTCCTCACGCCCCAGCCTGGCGAGATCACCGATTGAAGCTCCCGCATCCAATTGCTGCTTCAGATAGCGCAGCAAGGCCACATCTTCATCCGAATAATTGCGATAGCGATTCGCGCCTCGTGTCGGTTTCAGCAGGCCAAATCGGCGCTCCCACACTCGAATCACATCGCGACTCAGACCGGTGAGCTTCGCAACCCTATGAATTCTGTGCGTATTCATTGTTGATCCCAAGTATATGGTTGTGTCCAATGTTTGTCAAATATTTATTAAAATAACTATTGACACATTGGACAAAAGAGGTTAAACATTGGACATAGAGGTTGCAAACATTGGACATGAACATGCGAGGAGTGATCATGGCGACCACAAAGACAATGGAAGGAACTGTGGGACTGAGTGACATCCGGAGACAGATCCTGACTGTTCAGCAGGAGTCGAGCTGCCTGCGATGCGGCGGACTAATGGTTCGTGATTTCTGCACGGACCTGTTGAACGGAGCCAGCGGGCTCGATAGCACCACTTCGCGTTGTGTGCAATGCGGGGATGTCGTCGATCCGGTCATTCGGTGGAACCGGTACCTGCAGCAGGCTGCCGGCGCAGTGCGGGAGATGAGTACGTCGAAGCCGGTCCTCCAGGGCCAGGTCTCTGTTTAGCAACAATCGTGACCCCACCGGGGGGTCTGTCAGGGTTCTCAACCAAGGAGGTTTCTCATGCGGAGGCACACAGGTCTACAAATTGGAATAGGAGCGATGCTCGTGGCTGGATCCATGTCGATGGCCGTGTCGGCGAAGGCAGCCGGCGACCATAAAGACATGGTCCTCATCCCCAGCGGCGAGTTCACCATGGGCAGCAACGAACATTCCGATGAGGTGAGGCACCAGGTGGTGCTGGATGCGTACCTGATCGACAAGTTCGAGACGTCAAACGCGCGGTACAAGGAGTTCATGCGGGCGACCGGTCATCCGGCGCCGGCCTACTGGGACGATCCGCGGCTCAGCAAGCCCGAGCAACCGGTCGTCGGAGTGAGTTGGACGGACGCCAACGCCTTTTGCAAGTGGGACGGCAAGCGGTTGCCCACCGAGGCGGAATGGGAAAAGGCTGCCAAGGGTCCGGAGGGAGACAACCACTACCCGTGGGGACATCACCTCGATCCGAAGAAGGCCAACTATGGACAGAATGTGGGACGCACCACGCCGGTGGACTCCTATCCTGAAGGGGTGAGCGGGTATGGTGTGTACAACATGGCGGGCAATGTCTTCGAGTGGGTGGACGACTGGTACGATCCGAAATATTACCGCACCAGCAATGCGTTGAATCCCCGTGGCGCCGAGAAGGGCTACAACTTCGCGAATCAAGGGCCGGTGAAGGTGTTGCGTGGCGGGTCCTGGCTGGCTCCGGAAACCTCGCTGCACACCAGCCACCGGTTCTGGAATCAGCCCGAGAATAACTCCTACGGCGTCGGGCTGGGTTTCCGTTGCGCGAAGTCGGCCAGCGTGGCGTCCGACGAGGCCGCTCAAGCCGGGCGGGATGCCTTCATTCAGGCGCTTGTAGGCATGGGAGCGGAGAAGAATGCCGACGCCCTCGCCTCTATCGAGAAGGCTCTGGCGGCGGATCCCGACAACAAAGAGTATCTGGCCACTCGCGATCTCATCAAGAAGAGCATGAAGAAGTAGCACGTAGCCGTGGAGGGGGCGGCTGACCGTCCCCGACCCGGCCCTCAGCGCAGGAGGTATAGCATGAAGACAATGGGGAACGTAGTCAGGGCAGGACTGATCATGACCGTCGCCGTCATGGCCGCGACGGCGCAGGCGGAGGATTCCATCATTCCCGCGGATATGGTCTACGTGGGACAAGGACCGTCGATCATGGGATTAGACAAGGCTCCACCGGCGGATTCCGGTCGCCGGCTGACGCTGTACGACAAACGAATGAAGACGCCTTTGTCTGCCGAAGCGTTCAACGATGAGGGGCCGGCGCATATGGTGTTCCTGGATTCCTATCTGATCGACAAGTACGAGGTGTCGAACAAGGACTATGGCGCCTTCATCAAGGCGACCGGTCATCCGGCGCCGGCCTACTGGGACGATCCGCGCTTGAATAAGCCTCAGCAGCCGGTGGTGGGCGTCAACTGGATCGACGCCAAAACCTACTGCGAGTATCGCGGGAAGCGGTTGCCCACCGAAGCCGAATGGGAAAAGGCGGCCCGCGGCCCGCACGGCAACCTCTATCCCTGGGGCAACGACTTCGATTCCAACAAGGCCAATTATGACAGGCATCATGATGCGACCTTGCCGGTGGATTCTCATCCGGAGGGCGCCAGCTACTACGGCGTGTACAACATGGCGGGCAATGTCTTCGAATGGGTCGGCGACTGGTATGACCCGAAATACTACGGGCGACTCGAAACCATGGTGAACCCCACCGGTCCGGAAAAACCCTTGTGGATCGGTGGAACGGGAACCTACGTAGACCGCTTGACCGTCGGCGAGAAGCGCGTCATCCGCGGCGGCTCGTGGATCGCACCGGAAGGCACGATTCGCTCGACGCACCGGTTCTGGAATCATCCGCTCAATAACAGTTACGGCGTCGGCCTCGGTTTCCGGTGCGCCAAAGCGGCTCCGGCTGACTGGGAGCAGCGCATCAGGGACAGCTACATCACCGCGCTGGTGGAAATGGGGCGGGAACGCTTCAGCGAGGCCCAGCAGGCAGTCAGCCGGGGTTTGGCCATGGATCCGGCGAACATTGAATTGTTGGAGCTGCGACCTCTCATCGAACAGTCGATGAAGCAGCGATGAGTGCACAGGGCGGGAGGGGCCGGCCCGCCATTCACCCGACGGAGGCAGAGGCATGACGTACAGCACGATGATCACACTGGTCGGCGGATTCAGCGCGCTCTTGATGACGGCGGATCTCCAAGCCGGTCCGATCGATGCCAGCCGCCACCCCCATCCGGAAAAACTCCAGATGGTGCATGAGGCGGAACACAGCGTGGATCACGCGTGGGAGGTGTATCACCGCGCGGCCCTGGGGGGCACCGTGGCATCGCCTGATCTGCAGGCGCAGATCGAACATCATCTGCATGAAGCCAGAACCCTTGTGACACAGGCGCAGGAGGCGGCCGACCGGGGAGACACGGGTAAGGTGGAACGGCTTGTCGGTGAGATCAAGATTCATACGGCCCAGGCAATCGCGGGGAGCAAGGAGCAGAAGAAATGACTCAAGGTTTGACCAGGAGAAGAACCAGGTGGAGATGCATGAGCCTGTTCGTGACGGCAACCTGTGCGGTCGCCCTGACACCTGTGCTCGCGGCGCCGACTCTCAAGGAGCTGGATCCGGTTCCGATGGTCACCGTGCCGGGCGGACCGTTTTTGATGGGCAGTGAGAATCCCAAGGGGCGGGCCGACGAGTGGCCGCAACGGTCGGTTCATGTCGATACGTTCGCCATCGATCAGGTGGAAGTGACCAATGAGCGCTACATGGCGTTTGTCGCCGCCACCGGTCATCGCAGCCCGCCGAATCCCTATGGCACCGGGGTCTTGGTCTCGGCCAAAGGGATCGAGCAGCTGCCGGTTGTGCAGGTGACGTGGTACGACGCCAAAGCCTATTGCGCGTGGGCCAAGAAGCGGCTGCCCACCGAAGCGGAGTGGGAGAAGGCCGCACGCGGCACCGATGGCCGGATGTTCCCGTGGGGGAACGAAACCCCGAGTCCGACCCGGGCGAACTTCGACCGGGAGTGGGTCGACGACAAGACATTGTATGCCGTCGGTTCGCTGTCCGGAGGGGATTCTCCATACGGCATCAAGGATATGTCCGGCAACGCACGGGAATGGGTGCAGGATTGGTACGCCCCCGACTATTACGCGAATGCTCCAGATAGGAACCCGCAAGGCCCCGACAAGGGGATCGTCCGGGTGATTCGTGGAGGGTCGTGGCACAGTCCCCAGTCGGATATTACCGCCACGGCACGGGGACGAGGAGGATTCGCGCTGCAGACGCATGGCACCGGATTCCGGTGTGTCCGGGGTGGAGAGACAGCGAAATGAGCCATGTGCAGGCGTGAGGAAGCGAGGCCGGTCCGAAGCAGTGACTGTCAGGAGGTACCGCGACTCCGCACGCGGCCTCCCGTTGAGGAGGGCGGGTTCTTCCTTCGGAGGAATCCGTCCCCTCAGCGAACCATCGGATAACCAGCAGAATGTACGGCGCCCCCAGGCGCCACGATCAGGAGGCATTCATGACGCAGATGTTCGCATATGGTATCGCGGCAATAGTGATGAGCATCGGGACGGCCCTGTTCGCCAGGCAGCGGCGAGCTGCCTATGCGGTGGTGCGGTCGGCTCGGCCGGCAAGGTCACGGGTGCGATAGGGCATGGGTGGGCGCCGGAACGGGAGCAGTCGCATGCAGTGGGCCCGGTTCAGTTCGTGGTCGTCCATTTTTTTCCCAGTCGGGGGTTCCAATGGAAACACATGGGACACCAGAATCTCTCTCCACTCCGCAGCCCGGGCATCACATCTGTCCGCGCTGCGGAGGATTGTTGTTGACACAGCACTACATCGATTTGCTCGATGATACCGGTCAGATCGATATTACGGCATGGCATTGCACGATGTGCGGCGAGGTGCTCGACCCGGTCATCCTGAAGAATCGCCGGAGCCCGCCGCCGAACCTGCTGTATGGCACAAAGCAGAGAAAGTTCAGCCAGCGCGTGACGGCCGTTTCCGACAGCAGGCCTGTGAAACAGTCATCGGACGATCGAGCACCGGACGAGAGTGACGAGGAGTCGGCCGATGAGGCCGACCAGGACGGGGCATTGTAGCCGTGGACTGTGCCCGACGGGAGGACAGACAGATGAAGATCATCGTCGCCGGAGGAACGGGATTCATCGGCCATGCGTTGGTCGAAGAGCTGGCCCGACAGGGTCATGAGGTGGTGGTCTTGAGCCGCCGGTCCGGTCATGCGTCCCAGTCGTCGGTCCGGTTCGTGGAATGGGACGCTCGTTCTGACGGACCCTGGCACGCTGAAGTGGCGACGGCAGATGTCGTCATCAATCTGGCCGGTGCGCCGATCGCCGACGGGCGATGGACTGATGCCCGCAAGCGGCTCCTGGTGGAGAGCCGGGTCCTGTCGACCAGACTGCTGGTGGACGCATCGGCCGGCCGGTCTGCGCCCCTTCCTCTGTTGATCAGCGCATCGGGGATCGGTTACTACGGCCCGAGCGACGATCGGCTTCTGGATGAGGCGTCGCCGCTCGGTCAGGGTTTTCTGGCCGAGCTGTCTGCCGCCTGGGAAGCGGAGGCCTTGCGTGCCGGTCGGCTCGGGACGCGTGTCGTACTATTGAGAACCGGGATGGTGCTCGAACAGGGCGGTGGCGCGTTGCCGAAGATGTTATTGCCGTTTCAGCTCTTTGTCGGAGGGCCGGTGTTGCCGGGCACGCAATGGGTGTCATGGATTCACCGGGCGGATCTCTTGAGCCTGATTCAATGGGCCATCGCCACGCCGACCGTCTCCGGCCCTGTGAACGCAGTGGCGCCTGAGGCGGTCACGATGAAGACGTTCTGTGCCACGGTCGGCAAGGTGCTCCATCGTCCCTCGTGGCTTCCGGTTCCCGGCTTCGCGTTGCATCTGGCGTTGGGTGAGGTAGGGACGTTGATGACCACCGGGCAACGTGTCGATCCGGCGAAGGCGAGAGCCGGGGGATATACCTTCCGTTATCCGACGTTGGAGCGGGCCTTGCGGGCGATCGTGAACAAGGAGGATCAGGCATGTCTGCCTTCCTCGACCCGGTGATGCAGTACCTGCAGGCCCTGGCTGTCGCGGTCTTGGTCGGCAAGGTCGTGCTGCTCTCGTTTGTGGTGGCGCCGATTCTGGCCAAGAACCTGGACCAGGAAGCGTTTGGGAAAGTCGTCCGCCGGCTTTTTCCTGCCTACTATGTGCTGGGCATGGGAGCCGCTGCGGCCGGGCTGTTGTCGGTCACCGTGCTCGGGAGCACACGTGGGTGGAATTTGCCGGTGCTGATCGCAGGCGGCATCTGGCTGGTGATTCTCGCGGCCGAATCCTATTGCCGGTCGCCTCTCACTCCGCAGAGCAATGCGATGCGAGATCGACTGAAAGAACAGGAACAGCACGGGGTCGTTGATGCGACGTTGAAGCAGGCCTGGGATCGATTGCATCAACGGTCTTTATATCTGAACTCGCTGGTGTTGCTGGCAGGCTTGTGTTTGGTAGGCGTTGCGCGTCAATTCTGATTGTCACGAAGGGAGATGGACGATGAAAAAGCAGAACAATACCTCCGTCTACTTGGTCGTAGGATTCTTGAGCGTCTGCCTGAGCCACTCGCCTGCCGCAACCGGCACAGCTCTGGCGAGCGATGGACATGACAAGGCAGGGGCGCCGGCACCCACATTCAGTTTGGAAGCGGCGATTCCGGATGGCGTGATCGGAGTGTCGCTGCACGTGGGGGCGGAGCGTGTGGGTGAGACGGCGGTGCTCTATGTGGCGCAGGTGCTGCCTGATGGACCGGCGGAGAAAGCCGGACTCAAGCAGGGGGATGAGCTGACGACCGTAGACGGTGTGGCCGTGACCGGGAAGACCTACGAGCAAGTGGCCCTCCTCGTTCGGGGCGAGCCCGGGTCGGTGGTGAAGTTGGGGGTGAAAAGCGAGGGCGGTCCGCGCGAGGTCTCCGTGACTCGTGTCTCGGGCCAGACTCTGTACAAAGGACAAATGGGATCACACGGCGGCTCGGGCCGATAGGTGGCATGTGAAACGGATGCTTGCGGCGCTTGGCTTGTCGATCATCGTGGCCGGACCGTTTCCCGTCGAGGGGCATGGACAGGTGATGCCTGTCTCACGGGCCTCCGGCATCGAGAGAGCGGGGTTATTCCTCATGGCAGGCGACTATCGCCGGGCGCTGGAGGCTTGTGAGCAGGCCATTCAGGATCGGCCGTCGGCAGAAGCCTACCTTCAGCTCACCTATGTCTATCAGGCGATCGACGCCTACCTCGAACAGCTGTCCAAGGATGAGAGTTGGACGGCCGTGGAACAGTTGTATCTGAACCTCGCCTATCGGCACACGGAGGATCTCGTCGATCCACCGGGCGGCCTGGCTCGCATGGCGAAGGAAATGATTCAAACCAGCGTGCGCCAGCAATCCGATGTCAGCGCCGCGATGGCGGTCCGGTTGAACAGGGTCACGGCCGACCGTCTCTGGCAGGAGCAGGCGCAGTGGCGGCACACACATCCCACCGAATGGTGGCGGGCGTTTCCGGATTCCTGGGTTCGATGAATGAGCACGGACCCACGGAGTCCGTCCGCAGGGAAGGAGCGTGAAAACATGACCGGGCACACGACTTCACGGGGCATCGACATCAAACTCTTCGGGGCGCTCTTTTTGCTGGTGGGATTGATCGATGTGCTGATCATCGAATTTTTCCCCGCCTATGGGCTCAAACTGTTCGGCGTCACGATCACCGGTCCGCTGGCCTACATGGTCAAGCTGCATTCGCCGGCCGTGCATTTTCTGATCGGCTACGGGTTTCTGTTTCTGCGTCCGTGGGCCTGGGGGTTGGCCATGGCCTATGGGGGCTTCGGCCTCACCAGCGAATTGATGAATCAGTTTCAATTCGGCTTTCATCACTTGCGCACGGGCTTCATGGCCACCACGGCCTTGTTTCTCTGTTATGTCGCCTGGCGGCGAATCCTGTTCGCCGATCCTGTCCCTCCGGCGCAGCGGCTGGCCTCCTCCTCTCCCGAGGTTCCCTTATGAAAGGTCTGGTCTGGTTTCGTCGAGATCTCCGGCTCCGTGACAACCCCGCCCTGTCGGCGGCCTGTCAGGAATGTCAGGAGATTGTGCCGCTGTTCGTGTTCGATGAACCGCTGCTGCGTTCGCACGCGTTCGGCTCAGCCTGCGTCGGGTTCATGCTGGGGTGTCTGGAGGAGTTGCGCCGGTCCCTGGCCCTGCACGGCGTGTCCCTCGCCTGGCGGATGGGCGATCCGGTTGAATCGGTCATGCAGGCGGCGTCCGACTTCAAGGTCGATGTCGTGTATTGGAACCGGGACTATGAACCGGCGGCGCTGGAGCGGGATCGCACGGTTCAGCAGCGGTTGGCGCAGCAGGGCCGGACGGTCAGGACATTCAAGGACCATGTCGTGTTCGAAGCGGAGGAAGTGCGCGGGCTGAGCGGAGATCCGTTTCAGCGCTACAGCGCGTATCGCGACCGCTGGTGGACGAAATGGCGGGCTGCTGCTCCGCCTCTGCTGGGCATCCCTTCGTTTCCGTCGGCCGGCAAGGCCTCTACTCCGGATTCGCGGAAATGGCCTTCGGTGACGGATCTCGGATATGAGTCGGTGCCGATGTGGATCGAGCCGGGTGAACAGGCGGCCCATACCAGACTGCAGTGGTTCTTGGGGGGGCCGGTTCATCAGTATGTGACCGGCAGAAATCTTCCGGCGAGCGACGGCACCTCGAAGTTGTCACCCCATCTGCGCTTCGGAACGGTCTCCGCGCGTACGTTGGTGCATGCGGCGCTGAATGCGCTTGCCAAAGGCGGTGCGGTCTCGCGGGCGGATGTCTTCACCTGGATCGATGAACTGGTCTGGCGGGAATTTTTTCAGCAAGTCCTCACGGCGTTTCCCCACGTGGCGCAGGGGCCGTTCAAAGCGAAACCGGGTCTTCCCGAGCCCAGACCCGCGGGGCCTGAGCGCGAGCGGTTGTTTGCCGCCTGGTCTCAGGGCCTCACGGGCTACCCGATTGTGGATGCCGGCATGCGGCAATTGAACCAGACGGGATGGATGCACAATCGCGTGCGGATGGTGGTCGCCTCGTTTCTGGTGAAGGACCTCCGGATCGATTGGCAGAGCGGAGAGCGTTATTTCATGGAACGGCTCGTCGACGGAGACCTGGCCGCCAACAACGGCAACTGGCAATGGTGCGCTTCGACGGGGACGGATGCCATGCAGGGCTACAGGATCTTTAATCCGAGAATCCAAAGCGAAAAGTTCGACGCCGAGGGGGAATATCTTCGCCGCTACGTCCCGGAACTCAAGCATGTGCCGACGAAATGGATTCATGAGCCGCATCTCATGCCGCCGTTGGAACAGGTGCAGGCCGGATGCCGCATCGGGTCGGATTATCCGGAGCCGATCGTGGACCATCGACAAGCGCGCCAGGAATATCTGGATCTCGGAAAGGCGCAGGTGAAGGCATGATGACCCCCCCGCTTCGCCTGGGCATCAGCCGGTGCTTGCTCGGGGAAGAGGTCCGTTTCGATGGAGGCCACAAACGGGACGTGTTTCTGACCGAAGTGCTGGGTCGGTACGTTGAGTGGGTGCCGGTCTGTCCGGAAGTGGAAGCCGGGCTCGGTACCCCGCGTGAAGCGATGCGACTCATCGGCAATCCCCAACAGCCTCGGCTGGTCGCCATCAGGAGCGGGCGAGACCACACGCTGGCGTTGGAGACGATGGCCGGGAAGCGTCTGGGTGATCTTGAGGAGCTGGACCTGTCCGGGTTTGTGTTCAAGAAAGACTCGCCGAGTTGCGGGGTGGAGCGTGTTCGTACCTACAACGAGCATGGCATGCCGGGCAGAAAGGGTGTGGGGTTGTTTGCGCGCGCCTTTCTCGATCGGTTTCCGCTCATTCCGGTGGAGGAGGAGGGGCGGCTCTGCGATCCGCTCCTGCGGGAAAACTTCATCGAGCGGGTGTTCTGTTACCGTCGTTGGCAGGATCTGATGCAGCGCGGCGTCACGAGGCAGGCGCTGGTGCGGTTTCATACGATCCACAAATATCTGCTCCTGGCACATAGCGCCCCGCACTATCGTCAGCTCGGGCGATTGGTTGCGCAGGTGAACGAGTATCGTCCGAAGGACCTGGCCATCCGGTACGGCGAACTGTTTATGCAGGCCCTCGCGGCGAAGGCGACGGTGCGAAAACATGTGAATGTGCTCCAGCACATCCTGGGCCATTTCAAAGAACGGCTGGATGGGCAGGAAAAGGCCGAGCTGTTGGGGGTCATCGGGGACTACCACCAGGGACTCACGCCGCTGATTGTTCCGCTGACATTGATCAAACACTACGTCCGGCTCTTCGATGTCGAATACATTCGCGACCAGGTGTATCTGAATCCGCATCCGAAGGAGTTGATGCTCCGCAATCATGTGTAACAGGCTGTGGAAACACTCGATGGGTACGCAATACATGAACCTGCAGGATGCGCAAAAAGGCCGTCCAGCAAGGCCGCAGCAAGCGAAGAGGCGAAACGTACTCGGGCCGTACGGTGAGCCCCTGAGCGCCGCGAGAACGCCGCTGGCGGCCTTTTTGCGCATCCTGTTAGAAAGGAGCGACGATGCCGCACGTAGTGATCGAATCGACCGGTGAACTCCAGGCTGTGTACCAGGCCTTCGCCCCGATGTTGCAACGGACGGAGGGGGAGATTGTCAAGGTTCAGGAGTGCTACCTGGCGAAGAGCGGACGAGAAGCGCTGCTGGATGCGGTCGTGATCGAGCAGGGTACGGCGCGCAGTTTTTTCATTCAGCTGAAACGGCACGAGACGACCATCACCGTCCGCCTTCTTCCCGCCACCGATCCCGAGAAGACGCCGGCCGTCAAAAAGGCGATGGCGCTGGTGGCCGGACTCATCCGGAAGGTGTACCCGGCAAGCCGCTACGGCAAGACCAATCTCCAGGAGTATCTGGAGTCCCCGATGTCGATGTGAGTGCAACCAGGTGTGAATTTCAATCAGAGGAGAGATGACATGGCAACAGTGCGACAGGGTGTGATTCTCGTCGGGCATGGCGGTATCCCAAGAGGATGCCCGCAGGATTTGGTGACGAAATTGAAACGGCTGGAGGGGCAGCGGCGCGCGGCGAAACAACCGGCTTCGGCCGAGGAACTGGAATTGGATGCCAAAATCCGCCAGTGGCCGAGGAACGCCGAGACGGATCCGTATCAGGCCGGGCTGGAAGCGGTGGCGGCGCAATTGCGCGCCAACCTGGGCGATGTGTTGTTCGCCGTGGCCTATAACGAATTTTGCGCACCCACACTGGAAGAGTCGGTCGAGCAACTCGTCAAGCAGGGAGCAACTCACATTACGGTGGCGACGACGATGTTCACGCCGGGCGGTTCGCATTCGGAAGTCGAGATTCCTGAAATCCTCGAGCATCTTCGACCGCAGTATCCCGGGGTCGAGTTGCGTTATGCCTGGCCGTTTGATTTGAGCCTGGTTGCCGGGACGCTGGCCGAGCAGGTGCGGCGATTCTCCTGACCGGAGTTCCTGGGTACGGAGAGGTTCGGCCGGGATGCCGGTCAGGGGTCACCTGGGAGTCGGATGATGCACGGATCAGGGAACATGTCAGAGTGGCTCGTCGTCATCGGGCTGGCGGTTTCGGGACTCGTGTCCTCGCCCGTTATCGGCGGAGCGTTTGAAATCGAAGGCGTGACGTTTGCCGATACGTTCCAGGCCGGTCCCCTGCCGATGCCGCTTCAGGGGGTGGGGGTAGCGAAGTTTCTGCGTACGATCACGGTGTATGTCGGGGCACTGTATCTCGCCCCGGGGACGAAACCTGAGCGCGTGTTGGATGATGTGCCGAAGCGTCTGGAGTTGTCCTACTTCAGAGCCATCCAGGCCGGTGACTTCGGGCGGGCGGCGATGAAGGTGCTGGCCGACAATGTGTCGCCGGCCACGATCACGCGCCTGAAGCCTCGCATCGAGCAGCTCCATCGGCTCTATCAGGACGTGAAGCCGGGGGACCGGTACGGGCTGACCTATCTCCCCGGAGTCGGAACCGAACTCGCCTTGAACGGCGAGCGGAAGGGCATTGTGGAGGGGGCCGACTTCGCCGCCGCGTATTTCGCCATCTGGCTCGGCCCTGATCCGATCAATGAAGCGTTGAAAGAGGGGCTCATGCACCGGCGGGAGGGGGGCTAACGCCGGTGATCGACGGAGAGCGCTGAAAGAATCCGTCCGTCAGGTGCCTTCGTAGAAGAGCAGGAAAGGAATCAGCTGTCGTGCAACCGGTTGTCGAACGATTCAAGCAGATCTACAGCGGACTGACGGTTCGCTCGTTGGGACTGCTGAACGAGTTGTACAGCGACGACGTCGAATTTCAGGACCCTTTTCGCCGGATCGCCGGACTCCCCGCCCTGCGCCACTATCTGGCTGCGCTCTACGCGCAGGTGGAGGCCTGTTCATTCCGGTTCGAGGACGATGTCCGGCAAGGCAATTGCGCCGTATTGACCTGGACCATGCAGCTGAATCACCCGAGGCTGAATGCCGGCGCGGTGGTGACGGTGCCCGGTTCGACGCTCATTCGTTTTCGAGACAAGGTGTTCTACCACCGCGATTACTTCGATGCCGGTGCGATGGTGTACGAGCAGCTTCCACTGATCGGCATGCTCATCCGGACGATCAAAGACCGAGTGTGACCTATGAGCCGAACCAGCCTCAATGCGCGACGGGTGTGGGTGACCGGCGCCTCGACCGGTATCGGCCGGGCGGTCACGCTGGAACTCGTTCGTCGTGGGGCCACCGTCTTTGCCTCGGCGCGGAACGAATCGGCGCTCAACGAGCTCGTCCGTGAATGCGGAGACGATCGTGTCACGGCGCTTCCGTTCGATGTGACCGACCGGGCCGCCAATCAGCGCGCGGTGAACGACATGCATCGCCGTGCAGGGGGCTTGGACATTGCCGTTCTCAACGCCGGCACCTGTGAGTACGTGGATGTGGCGGCATTCGACAGTGCGCTGTTCGAGCGGACGATCCGCACCAACTTCCTGAGCATGGTCTATGGGATTGAAGCGGCGCTCCCGCTGTTGCGGCAGTCACCGGCACCGCAGCTCGTGGGGATGAGCAGTACGGTGGCCTATCGCGGGTTGCCTCGCTCCGAAGCCTACGGGGCGTCGAAGGCGGCGATCAAGAACCTCTTCGAATCGCTGCAGGTCGATCTCGCGCCCGAAGGCATCAGCGTGTCGGTCGTGTGTCCGGGGTTCGTACGGACACCCTTGACCGACCGGAACGATTTCCCGATGCCGTTCAGGATCGAAGCCGAGGACGCGGCCCGACGCATCGTTGACGGGATCGAGGCCCGGAAGCCGGAGATTCATTTCCCGCGGCGATTCAGCCTGCTCTTCAAGTGCCTGGCCCTGATCCCGAGCCGCTGGTACATCGGCCTCTGCGCCAGGATGGTGAAGCAGCCATGAAGCTTGCCATTGTCGGCACGGGCATTGCGGGAATGACGGCGGCGCATGTGCTGCACCGGGATCATGACCTCACCGTCTTCGAGGCCGGTGCGTACATCGGGGGCCATACCAACACGGTCGATGTGGACCTGCAGGGGACGACCTATGCAATCGATACCGGGTTTATCGTATTCAACGACTGGACCTACCCGAATTTTATGGCGCTGCTGGATCGCCTGGGTGTGGCCTCGCAGCCGAGCGACATGAGCTTCAGTGTGCGGTGTGAGGAGACCGGGTTGGAGTACAACGGCACTACGTTGAACAGCCTCTTCGCCCAGCGGCGCAATCTGCTGCGGCCCTCGTTCTATCGCATGATCCGGGATATTCTCCGCTTCAATCGGGAGTCGCTGGAATTACTGGATGAACCGGGCCCCGGCCCTTCGTTGGGCGCGTATCTGGAGCAGAACCGTTACTCGCCGGCGTTTATTCGTCAGTACATCGTTCCCATGGCGGGGGCTATCTGGTCGGCCGGCCGCGCCACAATGCAGGAGTTTCCGGCGCGGTACCTCGTTCAGTTTTTCAAGAACCACGGCATGTTGTCGGTCGATGCGCGTCCGACCTGGAGGGTGGTGACCGGCGGCTCACGGCAATATGTCGAGCGCCTGGTGCGGCCTTTCCGTGACCGCATCCGGCTTCAGTCTCCGGTGGAGTCGGTCACCCGTTACGCGGACCGTGTCGAGGTGCGGGGATGCGACCCTCGCGGGATCCACCGGACCGAGTCATTCGACGGAGTCCTTCTTGCCTGCCATAGCGACCAGGCGTTGGCGCTGTTAGCGGACCCGTCTCCCCTGGAGAAGGAGATTCTCGGGGCGATCCGTTATCAACCGAATGAAGCAGTGTTGCACATAGACCGATCGCTCCTTCCGAGACGCCGCCTGGCCTGGGCGGCCTGGAACTATCATCTGGTGCCGAACCCGCCGGACCATGCCTTGGTGACCTATCACATGAATCGACTTCAGGGGCTGAGCGCGCCGTACGATTTCTGTGTGACGTTGAATCACAGCGCGGCGATCCATCCGGCGACGATTCTCCAGCGCATCACGTATCACCATCCGGTCTTTTCCCCCGAAGCGATCGCCGCGCAGCAACGGCACGGGGAGATCAACGGACGTCGGCGGACGTGGTATTGCGGGGCCTATTGGGGCTTCGGTTTCCATGAAGACGGCGTGAAGAGCGCCATGACGGCCTGTCAGGCGCTCACGGCGGGGCATGCATGAAGAGCTGCGTGTATGAGGGAACGGTCAGGCATCGACGCGATGTGCCGGTTCGCCATTCGTTCCACTACTCGATCTTCATGATGTATCTGGATCTGACCGAATTACCGGACCTCTTCCATGAACGCTGGTTCTGGTCTCCCGCGACCCCGAACCTGGCCTGGTTTAGGCAGAGCGACCACCTGGGCGATCCGGAGAAGCCTCTGGATCAGAATGTGCGTGATCTCGTCGAATCGAAGACCGGTCGCCGGCCGGCCGGTCCGATCCGGCTGCTTACGCACCTGCGCTACTTCGGGTACGGCTTCAACCCGGTGAGCTTTTATTATTGTTTCGACCCCGCCGATCGGCTGGTTGAGACCGTGGTGGCTGAAGTGACGAACACACCGTGGGGCGAACAGCATTGTTATGTGCTCGGTGCGTCCCTGGATGAGGGGATCGGTCGTCGACACCGGTATCGCTTCGGCAAGCAATTTCACGTCTCTCCGTTCATGGGCATGGATGTGGACTACGATTGGCGGTTCGGCACGCCCGGTGCAGCGCTTTCGGTGCACATGGAGAATTTCCACGGTGGAGAACGGTTCTTCGATGCCACGATGGTCCTGCGCCGGGAGGAGATGACCGGTAGGTCCCTGGCCCGTGTGTTGCTGCGGTACCCGCTGATGACGACGCAGGTGATTGCGGCGATCCATTGGCAGGCGTTGCGCCTGTGGTTGAAACGTTGTCCCGTCATTCCCCATCCCGACAGGTCCAGGCATTCCGTCGATGCAAGGAGGATATCCGGATGAATGACCTCGTGCCGACCGACTGTTCACCCGCCGTGGACCGGCGGCCGCCGCATGCCGCAGAGTCTGACCCTTCTCCCGGCCTGCTGGTCCGGATTGCCAGACGCATCGTCCGTGCCCGTCTGCGCCGGCTCATCCAGGGAACGATCACGGTGGTGGAGGGGCCGAGCCGCACGGTCTTCGGCGAGCCCTGCTCCGTCTCAACGCTCAAGGCGACGATTACCATTCTCGCGCCCGACTGTTATCTCGACATCGCGTGGAGCGGGACGGTGGGTGCGGGAGAAAGTTATGCCCGGGGCGACTGGCATTGCGACGACCTCACGGCGCTGGTCCGGATTTTCGCGTTGAATCGATCGCTCGTGGACGGTATGGAGCGGGGGGTGGCGCGCTTGTCCGCACCGCTGCTCAAGGTTGCGCACCGGCTTCGACGGAATACCAAAACGGGAAGCCGGCAAAACATTGCGGCCCATTACGACCTGAGCAACGAATTCTTTGCGCAGATGCTGGATCGGACCATGATGTATTCCTGCGCCTATTTCCAACGTCCCGACAGCACGCTGGAGGAGGCTTCGCGCGCCAAGCTCGATTTGATCTGCCGCAAGCTCCATCTGACGGAAGACGACCATCTGGTGGAAATCGGATCCGGCTGGGGCGGCCTGGCCTGCCACGCCGCGAAGACCTACGGTTGTCGAGTGACGACGACCACGATTTCCCGAGCGCAGTACGAACTGGCGGTTCGCCGGGTGCGTGAGGACGGCCTGTCCGATCGTGTGCGGGTGCTGCTCACCGATTATCGGGATTTGCCCGCGCTCGGCTTGCGGTTCGACAAGCTGGTTTCGGTGGAGATGATCGAGGCCGTGGGCCATGAATACTACCCCGCGTTCTTCGATGTCTGCAGTCGCCTGTTAAAGCCCGACGGGCTGATGCTGCTCCAGGCGATCACCATCGATGAGCGGTACTATGAGCGGGCGAAGCGGTCGGTCGATTTTATCCAACGCTTCATCTTCCCCGGTAGTTGCATCCCTTCCGTGAATACCTTGTGTCGGGCCATGGCGCAGGCATCGGACTTCAGCCTGTTGCATCTACAGGATATCGGCGCGCATTACCCGCCGACCTTGCGAGGCTGGCGCGAGAACCTGCGGAGGAATGTCGAGTACGTGGGGCGGCTCGGATTTCGTTCCGAGTTCCTGCGGCTGTGGGAATTTTATTTGTCCTACTGCGAAGGCGGATTCCTCGAACGGTCGATCTCGACAGCCCACCTCCTGTTCGCGAAATCCGGGTGGCGGCAGGATCCCCTGGCAGGATGAGCAACGCCATCGCTAATGCGGTGGTCTTTCAGGTCGGCTGGTGGATCGCTGTCCTTGGCACGGGTTGGGCCTATCACTGGATGGGCCCCATCCTGGTCGCCTGCCTGGTCGGTGTGAATGTCTGCTCCTCGGCCGACCGCCGCGCGACCGCTCGAATCGTTATCGTGGTTGGACTGTTCGGAACGCTGCTGGACAGCGCCCTCAGCTTCGCCGGTCTCCTCCTGTTTGTCGAGAACCCCTTCGCGCCCTGGCTGTGTCCGCCCTGGTTGATCGCACTCTGGTGCCTCTTGGCGACGACGTTGAACGGGTCTCTTCGTTGGTTGGCGGGGCACAATCGGCCGGCGGCGCTTGTCGGGGGGATCTTCGGTCCGTTGAGTTACTACGCAGGACAACAACTCGGAGCGCTCCGGCTTGGCCGCAATGAGACCCTCTCGTTGTTGTTGCTGTCTATCCTGTGGGCGGTCGTGCTGCCGCTGTTGTTGCGCTGGGCTTCGGGGCGGAGGAGCGCAAGTGGGTCCGGTGATGCTTGATGGGGGGATGCCGGACCGTCAGGCGGTGAATCAACGATCAGTACGCGGTTGCGTCTTCGGTGCCGGAGGGTGGCGTGAGGATTGTGGCTTCGGGTGCGCAGGCGCCGGTCGGGGTGCAAGGAGGGATTTCACGGGCCACGTGGTCTTTGTCCATGAAGACATCCATGCGCGTTCCCTCGACCACGTCTTCCGGTAGATAGGTCGAGAGAATGCTGTACCATAAGGGGTTGGACGCGTGGCGCATATACCAGGGGATGGCGGACGCCACGTTGAACGAGGGGATCGTGCCGAACCGGCAGGCATTGAAACAGACAAGGCCGGGGGGGGCATTCAGCATGGTGAGCGCCTGGCCGGGGAATACGGTGCCGTTCAGAAAGGCCGAGATGCCGAAACGGGCCGCCGTCGCATGAATGCCGAGGGTGCCGGCGCTCACATGCACGGTGATCGGCGCGACTTGCGTTCCGACCACTCCGTTGAGCGCCTGCAAGGATGAGTTCGCGCCTGCGGTGACGTTCATGCCCGAACCTGCTGTGCTCAACACCGACCCGCCGCTCGATATCACAGTCACTCCTGCACCGGTGCGCAGGGACCCCAGGGTAATATCTGCTCCTGCGGCATAGGCGATGGCGCCGGTGTCGCTGCTGGTCGTGGCGGTGGGCGCCATGGCCAACGGGCCGCTGGGCGCAGTGACCGTGATCGTGTGGGCGCCGGTCACCGAAAGGTGGGCCAGCTGGGTCACCGAGTTCGTGCCGGTCAGAGTCAGGTTGCCGCCACTTGACGTCAGCGCGCCCCCGATCGTCAGAGTGCCGGCATGGGCGTGCAGGTTCCCGGTGATGGTGGATGTGGCGAGCCTGAGCGCATTCGTGTCCGTGAGCGAGACGTGGTTGCCGCCGGTGATGCTGACGCTGTTGAAGTCGTTTCCGGCCTCGATCAAGGTGATGTCATAGGAGCCGGAGGCGAGCGTGGCGGCGCCGCCCACGGTCAATGCCCCACTTTGGGTGAGTGCGCCGTTGGTGGCGATGTCCAGGGTGCCGTTGACGGTTGACGCGCCGAGCACCAGCGCATCGCTGTCCGTCAGGGCGACATGGTTCGCACTCGTGATGTCGACACGCGAGAAATTATTGCCGGGCTGTGTGAGTGTGATGTCGCTCGCTCCTGCAGCGAGTGTCGTTCTGCCGGTGACGGTGAGAGCCCCGCTCTGGGTGATGGCGCCGCTCGTAGTGAGATCGAAGTGATCCGGGATATTCGAGGTGCCGAGAATGACGTCGCTCGCATCGGTGTATTGTACGTGGTCGGTCGTATTGGCTGAGAATGCCGTCACCTCATTTGTGTGGTCTGTCAGCGTGAAAGGGCC
The DNA here is from genome assembly GCA_024998565.1 of Nitrospira sp. Taxonomy (NCBI): domain Bacteria; kingdom Pseudomonadati; phylum Nitrospirota; class Nitrospiria; order Nitrospirales; family Nitrospiraceae; genus Nitrospira; species Nitrospira sp. The sequence goes on along the minus strand of JACOEM010000001.1, from coordinate 332,987 downwards.
GCTGCCCAGAAGTCTCAAGCTTGAGCCGAGAATCCGCTGGGTTTGCGTGACTGCGCCGCCGCTCTGAAGAGTAATGGCGCCGCCTGCGCTCACACCTGTGACGGCGGGATGGAACCCGTCTGCGGTAGCTGTCACTGCGCCGATCGTGAATCCGTTGTTATTCGTGAAGGTCAGGTCGCCTGCCGTCGTCCGAGCCGCCAGTGTGACTACGTCATTGAGGGGCTGTGCCAACGTGATCCCGCTTGTCGCGGAGACCCCGGCGGTCTCCGCGATGAGGGTTCCTGCCGTTTGCGAAATCGCTCCCGTCGTCGTCAACCGCAAGGTCCCGGTCCCAAGCGTCAGGTCTTGCCCAATGGTGATGCCGCCGGTTCCGCCGGTGACTCCGAGGGATTGGTTTCCGCCGACATAGGGGGAGTTTTCAAAGGTGACCGCTCCCGCTCCGCCGTTCACGATCTGGATCGAACTGGGGGCTGCCGCCACGCCTGTGACGAAGATGTTGCCGCTGTGGGTCGGGCGGCCTATGGTAAAGCTGCCGGCCGTCAGACTTCCGAACAGGGATCCGTAATACACCGTGGTCGCCCGCGCAGTGTTTACATCGCCGAACTCGATGGTGTTCGTCAGGGTAGTCGGCGACAGTGTGAACGCGCCCGTTCCCGCGTCGATATTCGCTCCGTTGGGATTAAAGCTGTTCGTCAGGAATCTGATCGGGCCGCTGCCGGTCGTGGCCACCGTCTTTCCGCTTGTGAGCGAAAGGGTGGGTGCCTCGACCGTCAGGCCGGCTCCCGCCAGGGTATTGGTGGCGTGTTCCGCAAACGTGATGGCCCCGCCGGTGGAGGCGACGGTTGTGAGCTGGTTCATGGTCACGGCATCGTTGTAGGTCTGGTTGCCGGATGTGGTGACCGCTCCGCCGTTCACGGCGGTGGTGCCGCCGGAGTCGGTGGTCAAGCTCGTGAGCGCCGTGGTGGTTCCGACCGGCCCGCCGAAGGTAGTCGTGCCGGTCGTATTGACGGCCAGAGCCCGCGCTCCGTTGACGGTGCTGTTGAACGTGATGTCGTGATTGCCGGAGCTTGTCAATGTGGTGCCGCCGGCCAGTGTGACCGCGTCGCCGAATGTTTGCGCACCGGTGGTACTGAACGCGCCGGTGAGGCTGGTCGTCCCTCCATTGCCGCTCACGAACTGATTGATGCCGGTAAAGGCGGCCCCGTTGATGACGGTCGTCCCACTGAAGTTCAGCGTGAGATCAAACCCTCCGCCTGTGAGGGTCGAGCCGAAGGTCGGGGTGGTGCCGGTCATCGTCGAATGGGCGAGCAGCGTGAGCGGGTCGTTGTAGGTCTGCACACCGGTCGTGGTGACGTTGCCGCCGACTCTGACGCTTCCCGGCGCATCTGTGGCGAGAGAGGTCAGCGCGAATGTCTCCCCGACTGCTCCGGTGAAGGTTGTGATGCCGTTCGTATTGACGGCGAGTGTGCGGTTGGATCCGGATGAATCGACGGTATTCCCGAATGTCACGTGGCCTCCGGTGCCGGCACCTGCGCTGCCTCCGCCGGCAGCGATGGTCGTGGCGGCTGAGAGCAGCGATGCATCGGCCACGGAGATGTCCCCACCCGTCCCCGCGGTCCCGCTGCCGATCCGGTTGCCTCCTGTTGTCGTCACTGTCTGATGAGTGATCGTGGGTGTTGCACCGCCTGCATCGAGCGAGACCGATCCCCCATTGCCCCCGTTGGCGTTTCCGGCGAGCGCATTGCCGCCGATGGCCGAGATGGTTCCGACTCTGACATGGCTTCCTGTCGAGGTGATGCTGAGGGTGCCGCCTGCGCCGCCGGGTTGATCGGCGCCGTTGCCGTGGCTGCCGCTGGCGGTCAGGGTGGTCGCGGTGAGCGTGTCGGCACTAGCCAGGGTGAGGGCGCCGGCGGGGCGTCCGGCCGTCCCGGCCAGCGCGGTACCCCCGGAGGTGGTGACGGTGGTCAGGGTGGTCGCGCCCGTGGTGGACGTGATGGCGACGGCGCCGCCCGCGCCGTTGCTGCCGCCGGTCGTCGTGAGCGGCCCCGAAGTGACGGCGGTGCCCGTCAGCGTGATCGAGCCGGCGCCGCCGCCCGGCCCGGTGCCCGTGGCCGCGCCGGTGGATGCCGTCACCCCGGCGGTGGTGGTGACGGTCCCGGTGCCGGTGACGGCGACGACGCCCGCCTGGCCCCCGGCCTGATCGGTCCCGACCGCTGCGCCGCCGCTGGCCGTGATCAGGCCGGTGATCGTGCGGTTGACGCCGGTGATGGTGACATCGCCGCCGGCGGCCCCGGCATGAGTCCCGCCGGTCACGGCTGCCCCGCCGGTCGTGGTGATCGTACTCGTCACCGTGACGTGGCCCATCGAGTCCAACACGACGGCGCCGCCGGCACCCTGAGTGCCGCCGCTGGTGTTGATTGCGCCGGTTTGGAGCGTTGCCCCGGCCGTCGCATTGGTTTGCGTGACGGACACCGTCCCGGCCGCCCCGGCGAGCCCGGCGCCGCTGGCGTTGCCGGTCCGGCTGGTCAAGGCCCCGGTGGTGACGTTGCCGGTGGTGGGCGAGGTATTGGTGACCGAGAGGGCGCCGGCGGCCCCCCCGGCCGCGTTGCCGGTCCCGGCGTTACCGCCGCTGGCGGTCAGCGCCCCGGCCGAGGTGGTCACCGTGCCGGCCGCGGTGATCGAGAGGGCGCCGGCCTGGCCGCCGGGTTGATCGGCGCCGTTGCCGTTACTGCCGGAAGTCGTGAGGGCGCCGGTGGTGGTGACGGTGCGTCCGGTGATCGCGAGGTCCCCGCCGGCGCGTCCGGCTGTGCCGGCCACGGCTGTGCCGCCGGTGGTCTGGATGGTCGCGGCGGTCGCAAACTGGACGCCGCTTTGTGAGGACAGGGTGACGGGACCCCCGTCGCCGTTGGAGCCGCCGACGGTGCTGATGGCGCCGGTTTGCAAGAAGGCGCCGGCGGCCGCGTTGTGCTGGGTGATGGTGACGGTGCCCCCGGGGCCGCTGGCACTGGTGCCGCTGGCGTTGCCGGTGCGTGCGGTGAGGGCGCCGACGGCGAGGTTGCCCGCGGTGCTGTTGGTGACGGCGAGGCTTCCGGCCTGTCCTCCGGCAGCGGTGCCGGGGCCGGCGTTGCCGCCGCTGGCGGTCAGGGCGCCGGTCGTGACTCCGTTGGTCGAGGTGATGCTGAGGGTGCCGCCTGCGCCGCCGGGTTGATCGGCGCCGTTACCGTGGCTGCCGTTGGCCGTCAGGGTACCGGTGGTGACTCCGACGCCTGTGATTGCTACCGTGCCGCCGGCTCGCCCGCTGGTGTCGGCGCCTGCGGTTCCGCCGTTGGCTGTGACGGCACCCCGTAGATTGACGGCCCCGGTCGCGTTGATTGTGATGTGGCCCGCGTCTCCGCTCGCCAGTCCGGTCGTGGTGATCGTTCCGGCCGTGCCGCTGGTGATGCCGTCGCCGGAAATTTCAATGCCGCCGAGTCGGGCTGAGATCGCGGCGTTGAGGGCGACGTTGCCGCCTCCGATTCCATCCTGATCTCCGATCAGGCGGAGGATGCCTAATCCGGTGGAGGAAAGTCCGGCGTTGACGGTGATCGTATTGTGGGCGCGCAGGTCGAGGGAGTTGGCGCTGGACCAGGTCACGGCATTCGAGACCGTGATATTGCCGGCGCTCGCAAAGGGGCTCGTCGTGTCGACGATGACATTGTTGGTTGCAAGTGCGGTTTGCAGCGTGGTCACGTTCAGCGTCGATGTGGCGGTTGTGCCCGTGAATGTCGGAGCGGCGCTGATATTGGCGTTGGCCGCCGATGAGATGGTGATGTTGCTCGGGTCCAACAGGAGCGTTCCCGTGTTCCCCGCCGGTGCGGTCGTGTCCACGCGGCCGGTGAAATCAAGAGCCTGCTTGCCTGAGACTTCCACGAAGCCGCCGTGGCCCCCTGAGGCTCCGCCTTGTGCCGAAATGGTTCCGGCGTACTGAGTGTGGCCGTCTGCCCAGACAATGACTGTGCCACCGGAACCTTGTGTGAGAGCGTCTGCCGAGATGGATGCATGGTCGGCGACGCGGGTCGTGGTCGCGGTCGGTTCTGTCCCCCGTCCCTGGAACTGCCCGCCGATCAGCGCGGTGCCTCCGCCCCCGTCACCGGAGACATCGATGCGCGCGGTCGGTGTTAGCGTGACCGATTCGCCGAGCAGGGACACGCGGCCACCTGTTCGGCCGGGGGCAGGCCCGGAGGCGTCGATGCTTCCCGCCACTGTGACCTGCCCGCTGTTCCCTCCGTCGAGTCGCACGATTCCATCTTCGTGTGTGAGGCTGCGGGCGCGTACCACTCCACTCTGGTTGACGACGGAGGAGAAAATGTCACCAGCGGCGCTGGCCTGCAGAATGACCTGTCCGCCGTCCGCATGAATGGTCCCGCTGTTCTTCACCGCCGAGCCGGGGGCGGTTTCGTCGATACCCGTGACCTGTTCGAGGACTTTGCCGGCGAGCGCATAGTTGATGAGACCGTCGCCCATAAGATCGACCGTCAGTTTCTGTCCGGAGCCCAGTAAGGTCGTGCCCAGATTGGCGACGATGATGCCTTCGTTGGAGACGGCAGGTGCCGCGAGGATGACAAAGCCGTGTTCGGAGACCTGCAGCCTGCCCTGGTTGACGACGGTCTTCAGCCCCTTCAACGGATCTTGGGCAAAGAGGTAACGCCCGGCCATGAATTCTTCATCGCGCGTGTGCAAGGTTGACGCGAGGAGGCCGCCGACGTTGATCTGTGCGCCGGCGCCGAAGAGGATGCCATTGGGGTTGAGGAGGAAGATGCGCCCGTTGGCCTGCAGTCGGCCCAGAATGACGGAGGGATCTCCTCCGATCACCCGGTTGAGCGCAATAGCGTCGGCCGATGGTTGTCTGAAATGCACCGCTTCATCGGCGGCGATGGAGAAGCTCTTCCAATTCAGAATGGCCTTGTCGGTGGTTTGTTGGATGGTGATCGATTTGGGGGTGGATTGAAGGGTTGCGCCACCTCCCGCGACCCGGCCGTCTGTGGGGAGGGCGAGGGTAAGGCAGGGAACCAGTAAGTGGACTGCGGCGAGCAATCCGCAGAAGATTCGCTCTCTCCGCAGCGATGGCTTGCTGAAGGCGTAGGAAGCGGGGCCCGTTTTTGGCACCCGTGCCGGCGTATGATTGGGTGAATCGTGCATCAGAATCTGGTCGCCGCCTGGAGATACATCGTCGGGCTACGGTCCCCGGTAACGGTTCCCCCGCTCGGTTGTGGACCGACCGGAAACCCCAGGTCTGCTCGCAGGTGGATCGAATAGTACGGGAGTTCAGTCTGAAGGCCGATACCGGCTCCGCTCAGACTGCTGTATCTCCGCTCTCCCGGTTGAGGGTTTCGCAGGTGACCGGCGCCGTGATCGAAGAACAGTGCGGCTTGCGTCGAGGGGAGCATGGAGGGCAGGAGCGGGATCCGTGTTTCCGCGGTTACCGCGTAGCCCTCGTCCACGAATCGTTCCCCGAGTTGATAGCCCCGGACCGAATCCGGCCCGCCCAGTAACATCTGTTCGATGACGACCATGGGGCCGCTCGTGATTTGTCCGGTTCCTTTGAGGATCAACAGCGCGTCATGACCCAGGCTCTGAATACGCCCCACGGCGAGCGTGCCTTTGAGAAACCGGTTGTCGGCACCCGGCCTGGTGCTGATGGCCGTGTGATCGTCCATCCCGCCCAGGATTTCTCCCAGGCCATGGAAGCCATAGGCCGATAGATAGGTCCGGCCGTAGAGGTCCACTCGATCGTAGTTCACCCCGAGTTTGGCCATTCTGACGGTGTCATGACCGGTGAGAGTGCCGTTAATGAACAGGCGATTATCTTTGGCGGCGAATCCGGTATCGAGCAGGAGGGAGTGCCAGCGTGTCTTCACCACCGGATGTGTGATCGACAGGTCGTAGGTCTGTATTTTCCCGCGAATCTGGAGGGCGGCCAGCTCGGCGCCCACGTCGAACCGGCCCGTGGATCCGGAGAGCACCACCTTCGTGCCGTGCACGCCCACCGGCAGGGTGTATCCGCCGGTGATGAATTGCAGCCGTTCGGGATGGTCCCCCACGATTCCGTTGACCGTCAGTAGGGCACCCTCCCTTAACGCGTTCCCGACCTCAATGCCGGCTCCGAACCGGTTTCTCGAAATGTTGTTGAAGCCGTAGTTGTTGTAATCGAGCGTGGCGTGAATCGGTCGCTTGTCCTCAACACTGGCGCGTACATTGGTGCTACCTGTGAATTCTCCCGGTTCGAGCGCCGCGGAGACCTTGAGGTCAGGAGAGTCGTTCAGCAACAACAGGGCTCGCTCCAGGTCGGTATTCCTGATCACCCGTGCTTCCATCACGCCGGCGAATCCGCTGCGAATGAATTCCGTCGAGTAGAACCGGTTCCCGGAGACCGAGATGTCGCCGAGACGGCCTTCGAGCACGCTGATCTCGACCATCCCGAACTGAATACGCTGTTGGGGAATGTACGCGCTTGCGAGGGTATACCCCCGCTGTTTGTAGAGGTCGGCGACGGCGGCGGCGATGCGTTCGAGATCGGGGAGGGTCAGTGCCTGTTCGACATAGGGCTGCGTGAGGGCTTCGAGCTCGGCTTGGGAGATCACGGTGTTCCCGCTGAATGAAAAGCCCTTCACGAGCACAGCGGCGGGAGCGGCCGGTTGTTCGGCTGCGTGCGACGCAGAGATCGTCCACAGGCAAGTCACGATCAGGAAATCCCGGCCGAGTCGCGAAAGAAGTCGACACATCGTGTGGCGCATCTACCCTTGCTTCACTTTGCCGCCGGGCTATGTCAGAATGCCCCGACATCGAGCCCGTCAATGGTTCCCCGCGAGGCGGTGGTGTGCTGAAGTGGTTGCTGCTTCTGAGCGTGATCGGGATGTGGTCAGGCTGCGCGAGCCCTTCGGACCACTCTGCTGAGTCAAGCCCTCGGCCGGCTGCCGGTGAAGCGGGGCCTCCTCCCGCGATCGAACACACAGCACTACCGAAGCGGCCGACGACCACGTGCCCGCCTGCGATGAGAGGATCCTGTTAGGTGTCTGTCGCGCAGGGACGGCTCTATTGAGTAGGGCCATTTGATCGTACCCTGAAGGGTGGGCGAGGTCCATCTATATTCATGTTTTCGTGACGTTGAACTCATTAGATGTGGATACGTAAGATTTCATTACCGCATGGAAAGAACGGTTATGCTGCACGATGATCTGATCGCCGCGTTTCACAAGACTCAGTCGTTCAAGTGGGATCCGAAGGGCGGCTTCAAACTCGCCTCGGGTCTGACGAGCCCGTTTTATGTCGATTGCCGGACCTTGATGGCCTTTCCTCACGCGCGTCACTTGATGGCGCAACGGGCGTGGGAAGTGACTAAGGGGCTCGACATCGATTGTCTGGGAGGGTTGGAGATCGGAGCGATCTCGATTGCGACGACGATTTCAGACTTTGCTTATTTGGCAACGCCTCGTCGGGAGTGGCGGACATTTTTTGTCCGGAAGCAGCCGAAGGACCATGGGTTGGGCAGATTGGTTGAAGGTGTCGTGCAGGCGGGAGATCGGGCCCTCATCGTCGATGATGTGTTGACCAGCGGCGGGTCCGTGCTGAAGGCCATCGCGGCGGCGCGAGAGGCTGGGTTGAAGGTGACCGATGCGTTGGTCATCGTCGATCGGAAAGAACAGGACGGTCGTGCCCGCGTGGAGGGCACGGGAGTGAAGGTCGTGAGCCTCCTGACGATCGAGGATCTTATGCAAGGGCGCCATAGTTCTTCCTAGCTCATTTGCACTGAAACTGAATGCCCCAACGGCGTTCTTCGACGATATCGTTCGAGCTCGCGATGGGACTGGCCTGGCGCAGCCGTCCTTTAGTTTCCCCTTCGCGCACCGTCGTCCATCCCCCTGGGCATTTCTGCTCCATGAGCCGCACCGCTTCCTTCCGGAAGGACGAGAGTAAATTGCCCTGTTCGGCGCGATAGGGGTAGATGACTACGCCGCCGTTGTCGACTTCTTTGACCATGATGGCCCCTTCCCCGCAGCCGGATGCGCTCAGGAGCAAGGAAACGGCAACCACTCTTGACCAGCTTTTCATAAGGCTCCTATCATAGGACGTTCGTCAACCTTCTCGGTGTGAGCAAAGGAGCGGCGACGATGAGATATCTGAGTGGTCTTCTCAGCCTGGGTGTGCTCTGCGGTCTCCTCTTGGAGTGGCCGCAGCCCACCTTCGCGTATCATTCCTATACCTTGACGGTTCAGCAACTGCGAGCCGGGCTGCTTAAGGCACCATCGACTGGAGCGAAGGGGTTCCTGTTGGTCGATGTGCGTTCGCCCGAGGAGCATGCGTCCGGCATGATTCCGGGGACCGATCGAAATATCGACTTTCGCGAGATGAAGACGCGACATCGGGAGCTCGGTGCGGCCTTGAACGACCATATCGTCGTATATTGCCAGTCCGGCCATCGCAGCAACATTGCGGCGGAGACGTTGGCCGATCTGGGCTATACGCACGTGTACAATGTCGTGGGCAGCATGAACGCCTGGACTGAGGCCGGCTTTCCCGTCTCGCCTGGGCGGTAGATCGGCCTTGGTCATCGGCCGCGTGATGATGGTGAGGCATCCGGAGCGGGTATGGTGCGCGGGTGTGTCCGGGGGCTGATGCCGATGACGGTCGGCAGCGGGATGTGTACGCCGATATTACCTGCCAGGAGTGATCGCCAGGTGGCTTGCGACGTGGTTTCCTGGGCGGCATGGAGAAGGTCCGGGCTGGCGATCACATCCGAAGAGGCGCCCCCGTCCATGGCCATGGCCTGTTGGATCGACGGGATCTGTCGATGGAGACAGTCGGCCAGGTGGTGGAGCGAGACGACATCCACCGTCTTGATCACAAGTATTGCGCCTTCCCCTTCTTCGGCAACCACGGTTTGAAACGCCCGTTTCCCGCTGTCCCGGACCCGGAGTTTTCCCGTCCGGTCGAACAGCATCAGCGATTGTGCGGCCTCCCGGTAAGGAGGGGTTTCTTCTGTAAATCCGTCGAAGGCAAGGTCCAGCACACGGGCTTTCCGGAGCCTCCCGTCGGTCGGTTCCGCTGCGAATAGTCCCTGCCATGAGTGATGTTTCTTTGTACCGAGCGACCGCCCTTCTTTCAATAAGACACCCAAGTACGAGTAGTCTTCTCGAAACAGGCCCGCATTGAATAAGACGTACGCATCGGTCCGTTGCTGCCAGTCGTGGATCGAGAGCGGGGCGCGGAGACCTTCATCGCGATATTGATAGATGGAGAACCGGAACCGTTCCGGATCGATGTGCAGCATGAGCAGGGACGGAACCTGGGGGCAGGCCTCGATGGGGCTCCAGAGCGCCACCTGCATACCTGTGGTCAAGCGCTCCCATGGCACCCCGGCGGGAGGCGCCGCATCGGCTTGGGGTCCGTTACTGAGGCAGAGCGCGAGCAGGCAGCCGCAGAGGAGCCTCAACCGGTGAACGGATCGTCGGTCCTTCAGGCAGCGGCCACGCATGACGAGCGTCTCTCTTTCCTCCTGTCGATCTCTGTGAATGTGCTTTCCCGATCTCGCGCGACCTCAGTATAAAAAGGATGCGCAAAAGGGTCAAATTTCCGGTGGTGTCTGCGGTGTGCGCAGACGCGCCGTCAGGAGGCTCGTGCGGTGCGCGGTGCCTGGTCGGGAGGGGAATGGTGTGGTGCGCTCCCCGTCGCGGAAGCGGAGGAATCGAGCAACGCCCGTACCGTGCGCAAGAGGAGGTCGGGCGTGAAAGGCTTCTGGAGGAACGTCGTTCGATGCGGGTCCATGCCGCTGTTCACGGAGATATCGTCCAAATAGCCCGACATGAACAGCACCCTGAGGTTCGGCTTGATGACGGACAGATGTTGTGCCAGTTCGCGACCGTTCATCCCCGGCATGACCACATCGGTGAGCAGAAGGTCCACATGGTAACTCTGCTGTGTGGCCGTGAGACAGGCCTCGACGCCATTCTTGGCCTCGATCACCTGATAGCCGGTCTTGACCAGTTCGTGACGGACCAGATTGCGCACCCCGCTATCGTCCTCGACGAGAAGGATGGTTTCCGATCCCTGGCGGAGGCGGCCTTGCGGTGCGGTGGCATTCGCGGTAGGGGCTTGCGGGGTGACGCGCGGAAAATACAGGTCAAAGGTGGTGCCATGCCCGACCTGGCTCCACACATCGATCCCGCCTCCGCAGGTGGTTACGATGCCGAAGACCGTCGACAGCCCCAGTCCGGTACCCTTGTGTTCTTCCTTCGTCGTAAAAAACGGTTCGAATAAATGGGCGAGCACGTCGGCATTCATGCCGCATCCGGTATCGGTGACAGTGAGTTTCACATACTGTCCCAATGGCAGCGGGTGGAGATGATGCATCGGAGTCCGTGCCAGTTCCGTTTGCGAGGTTTCGATCGCCAGGAGGCCGCCGTTGGGCATGGCATCCCGGGCATTCACGACCAGATTCATGAGGACCTGTTCCAGTTGTCCGGGGTCTGCCTTCACATGGCCGTTAAAAGGATCAGGGCGGATCACGAGTTGAATGTCTTCACCGATGAGTCGCCGGAGCATGCTTTCCACATTGCCGACGATCGAATTCAAGGGGAGGATTTTTGGCTCCAGCGGCTGCTTTCGGCTGAAGGCCATGAGTTGGCGAATCAAACTCGCGGCCCGCTCCCCGGCCTTTTGCATCTCTTCGATCTTGGCGCGGATGGGATTGCCTGAGGGCAGTTCCCCCATGAGCACCTGGCTGTGTCCCATGATGACCGTCAACAGATTGTTGAAATCATGGGCAAGTCCTCCTGCGAGACGTCCGACGGCTTCCATCTTCTGGGCCTGACGAAACTGCTTTTCGCTCACACGCAGGGCGTCCTCCGCCCGTCTCCGTTCCAGCCGCTCGTCCAGTTCCCGCAAGGTTCGTTTGATGGAGGGAACGAGCCGCCCCAGGCGCTGCTTGGAGATGTAATCGGTGGCTCCGTGCTGCATCATGTCGATGGCAAACTCTTCTCCTTGTGTGCCGGAGACAAATAGAAACGGCACGTCAGGATGCAGGGTGCGGGCGAGGGAGAGGGCTGCGGCTCCGTCGAAGCCGGGGACGGTGCTATCGGCTAGGATGAGACTGAACCCCTCTTGGCGAAGTGCAGCCAGAAACTCCTCACGTGTCTGCGCCTGTTTCAGTTGGCACTGAATGCCGGCGTCCCGGAGGGTTGTGGCAACCAGCTCCGCGTCGGCGGGGTTGCTCTCAAGATGAATGAAGCGCAACGGCTGAGTCATCGTGTGTATCGGGAACAGAATCCTGAACAGGGGGAGGTCACCGGCCGGTTGCTCGGCTCGCCCCCTCGGGAGGCGGTTCGTTGATTATCCCCCAGAACACACCGAGCTCTTTCACGGCCTTGAGAAACTGATGAAACTCGACCGGCTTGACCACATAGGCATTGGCGCCCAATGCATAACTTTCAACCAGATCCCGTTCTTCCCTGGATGAGGTCAGCATCACCACCGGGATGGGTTTCAGGGCGGCGTCGTTCTTGATGGTGCGCAGGACCTCGAGGCCGTCGACTTTGGGCATTTTCAAGTCGAGGAGCACCACCGCGGGATTACCCTGGAGCCGGGCTTTGAAGTGGCCACGGCAGTAAAGGTAGTCCAATACTTCCGCACCGTCGTGACAGAGGATGACTTTGTCGGCCAGGTGATGTTCTTCCATCGCCGCCAAAGCGAGCTCGGCATCGCGTGGATTGTCTTCCGCCAGTAATATGGGTTTGGTCAGGGTCATGCCGATGTCCTCGCCAACGGGAGGCTGACGTAAAAAGTTGCGCCCTCGCCGAGCGCACCTTCTGCCCAGGTTTTCCCGCCATGCCGGTGAATAATGCGTCTGACATTGGCCAGGCCGATACCCGTCCCCTCGAACTCATCCGCTCGGTGGAGCCGCTGAAAGACGCCGAACAGCTTGTTCGCGTAGCGCATATCAAATCCTACCCCATTGTCGCGTACGAATAACACCGCTTCCTCCAGCCCGTTGTCACGGCTTCCGATCTCGATGATGGCCTGCGGCCGCGTACCGGTAAATTTGATTGCGTTGGCCACGAGATTCATAAACACCTGCCGCAGCATGGCTGCGTCACCTGTGACTTCCGGGAGTTGAGCGATTGTCCATGAGATTGTCCGATCTTGCAAGTCATGTCGCAGATCGTGCAGTACGGAGGCGATCAATTGGTTCAGGTTGACCGTTCCACGCAACATTTCCTGCCGACCCATTCGTGAAAACACTAACAGATCGTCGATGAGTTGCCCCATCCGGGTGGCGGATTCAGAAATCGTCTGGAGGTACCGCTTGGCCTTGTCGTCAAGCGAGATCGAGGCGGCTTTGGCCAGCAGCGAGGCATAGCCGTCGATATGCCGCAGCGGGGCCCGTAGGTCATGGGATACGGAATAGCTGAACGCCTCGAGCTCTTTATTGGCGGCCTCCAGGAGTTCCCCGCGGCGCTGGAGCTCATCGGCGATCCGCCGCCGTGCCGTGATGTCATGCCGAATCAGGTAGTACACGGCAGCCAGCAGCACGAACAGCAGAAGGGCGCCGATGATGAGGAGGATGATGCTGGAGCGTGTGGTGGTGGTGGATTCGATGACGCGTTGCGCGAGGGCCTTGGTTTCGTCCTGCTCCATCTGCGCTTGCAGGCGACGGGCGGAATCGAGCGCGGTTGTGGCGACACCGGCCAGGGCCATTGTCCGAACGGATTCGAACCCCGTTTCGTTTCGCAGGTCGATCGCGGCTCGCTCTTCCCGCAGCTGCTGTGTGATCAATTGTTCGAGTTGTGTCACGCGCTCGCGCTGAATGCTGTCGGGTTCCGTGAGTTCACGCAAGTAGCCGAGATACTCCGGTGCACGTTCTCGCAAGGTGTTGTAAGCGGCGAGGTAACTTTCATCCCCGGTGACCAGGAATCGTCGATGACCATTCTCCGCATCGTCGATGGCTTCGCCGGTTGCGGCCAGGGATTGGATGAACTCATGACTTCGCTGGTCGTGATGACCGTTTCTGATGAGGATCGTCATATTGCGATAGGAAATGGCGGAAATGACCAGGATGCCGGCGAACACGAGGCCGAATCCTGCGAGTACGCGTTGTTCGATGGAGCGTTTCTGGAATGCCAGCACCAACGGCCTAAGAAAGGAGATGCGCAAGAGAATCCGCTCGCTCCAGGGGAGGGCGGGCAGAACGCACTCGACGTCGGGATTGACGGCCTGTTGGGACTTCGGTTCGTCCATGCCCATGCGAGATCCAGGCGGATGAATTGGGGCGAGCCCACACAAGGCTGCGGAGCCTCGGTGAACCGCTCAGAGATCAGGAGATTGTATTGTAGCAGAAGCTATTGATAAGCGAAGGGATTTGATTGAAGTCGTAAGGCGTATCCTGGCCGGCCTTATCCGCCGAACGGCGCGACTGGTACGGGAATGGAAGCGGCAGGGCCGAGCAGATTGGAAAACATCAACGTGGCTGCCACGGCCCAGTCGAGGAACGGCTGTGGGTAGATGCCGATCACGAGTGTGCCGGCCAATCCGACATAGATGACCGCCCGCAACGGACCCGTCGTCTTGATGGGGGAAGAATCGAGTGGTTCGCTGATGTACATCTTCTTGACGACGATCAGGTAGTAGTACATCGACACGACGATGTTGACGAGGCCGACCGTGATCAGGATATAGAGCCCCTCCTTGATCGCCGCGACAAAAATATACAATTTGCCGATGAAGCCGGCGAGCGGAGGAACTCCGGCCAGCGACAACAGGAAAATCAGCATGGCAAAGGCGAGAAACGGCGAGCGCCGGTTGAGTCCGCTGTAATCGTCGATTTCATCGCTGCCCACTGCATTGCTGATCGCCATGATAACGGCGAAGGCTCCGAGGTTCGCAAAGAGATAGGTCAGGAGGTAGAACAAGATGGAATCGGTCCCCATCTTGGTCCCTGCTGCCAGGCCGATGAGCACGTTGCCGACTTGCGCGATACCGGAATAGGCCAGCAGCCGCTTCACATTTCGTTGTGCGATTGCCACGATGTTGCCGTAGGTCATCGAGAGGATGGAGGCTGCCACGATGAGCAATGCCCAGGCCGGCTTGAAGGTGGCCAGCGCCACTAAGAAGAGGCGCAGCAGAATCGCAAAGGCGGCTACCTTGGGCGCGATTGACAGAAACGCGGTGACCGGCGTCGGTGCGCCGTGATAGGTGTCGGGGATCCATGAATGGAACGGGACCGCGCCGATCTTGAATCCCAGGGCGGCAAAAATAAGAAGGAAGCCGATGACGAGGCCGGTAGTCGGGGCTGCGCCAGTCATGTCCGAGAAGACGAGTTTGCCTGTTTCACCATAGACGAGGCTAATGCCATAGGCGAGCAAGCCCGCCGCAAAGACGCCCAGGATGAAGAACTTGAGCCCGGCTTCGTTGGATGCCATATCGTCACGGAGATAGGACACCAGGACATAAAAGCCGAATGTCGCGAATTCCAGGGTCACGAAGAGCGACAGCAAGTCGTTGGCGGAGGTCATGAACATCATGCCTAATGCCGACATGACGACGAGGAAATAGTATTCCCCCCGGAAGAAAGAAAAGCGGTGGACATAATCGATCGACAAGAGAATGACCAGGATCGTGGCGAGGAGGATCATCACTTTGAAGAAGATCGCCATCCGATCGAGAACGAACATCTTGCCGAAGAGAGTGCCGGTGATGCCGGTGACATCGAACCAGGCCAGGCAGGCCAGCGTGATGACCAATCCAAGAATGCTCAGGTACGCGAGCTGTTCTTGAACGATCCGCTTGAATGAAAAATCGACAATCAGGACGACGCACAGCCAGGCAGTGAGGAACAGCTCCGGTAGCAGGAGCAGAAGATCGCTGACTGACAGGGTAAGGGAAAAAGTCATCGCGGGGTCACCTTCGCAAGTGCTTCACGGGAAGCGGATGTGGGTACGGTTGGCGAGGTGGCATGTGGAAGGTTCATAGGGTGCTCCGCAACCGGGACGACCTTGGTGATACGAGCGATCAAGGGATCGACTCCGGATCTGACGACGGAGTAGAGGTGCCCCGGGAAAATTCCGAAACTGATGCTGACGGTGATCATGATCAGCAGCGGCATACGATCAACGACGGTCACGGCATCGTGGGAGTGGCTGTATTTTTCCGCCATGGAGCCATAGAACAGGCCGCGCATCATCTTGAAGAGATAGGCCATGGTCAGCACGATACCCAGGACGGCAACGACGACCTGGAAGGGATATTTGTTCCAACTGCCGACGATGATCATGACTTCAGCGATAAAGTTCACGGTCCCGGGCATTCCGATCGAGGCCATGCAGCCGATCACGAAGGCGGCGGAAATAAATGGCATCCGGTTGGAGAGGCCTCCCAGCGAGGGAATGTCGCGGGTGTGGGTTTGATCGTAGACCCAGCCGGCCATGGCGAAAAGCATCCCGGTGGCCATAGCGTGAGCGAACATATAGATGACGGCCCCGCTCAGGCTGATGTAGTCGAGCGCGGCCATGCCAAGGAACACGTAGCCCATATGGCTAGAGCTGGAATAACCGATGACGTACTTGGTGTCCTTTGCATAATAGGCGACGAGTCCGCCGTAGATGATGCTGAAGATGCACAGCACCGCGGCAATGGGCATGAGTTCGCGGGTGGTCTCCGGCAGGATTTCGAAAGCGACCCGGATGATCGAGAAATGTCCCAATTTCATCAGCACGCCCGCGTGCAACATGCTGGTGGCAGCCGGGGCGGCCGCGTGGCCGACGGGAGACCAGGAGTGCAGCGGCCAGATCGGAGCGATCGACGCAAAGCCGAAAAAGATCAACAGCCAGATCAGCGTGGCCAGGGGACCCGAGAAATGGGCCTGCTCACGCAACACCAGAATGTCGAAGGTATTGAGTCCTGAGAACTTGTAGATCAGGAGAATACCCATCAATGCCGCGACGGCGAAGGCGGACAGAAACAGGACCAGCTTCATGGCCGCATATTCTTTGCTGTTCGCGCCGAAATTGAAGATAAAGCCGACGGAGTCGCGCTGCTTGAGGCCTTCGGCGTCCGTCATCTCGAGATACTTTTTCGTATGGCTCCCCCACATGCCCAAGAGGAGATACATGGGGATCACGGACATTTCGTAGAAGAAATACAGGAAGAACAAATCCAGCGACATGAAGACGCCGATCGTCGCTGCGGCCAGAATGAGAATCCAGATGTAAAACTCTTTAACCCGGTCTTTGATATGCCAGGAGACGAAAATGCCGGCGAAGAGGAGGATGCCGGAGGCCAGGACCAGCGGGGTGCCGATTCCATCCACCCCGAGGTGAAGGGAGATCCCCAGTTGTCGTGACCATTCAATCCGCTGGATAAACTGGTAGCCGCCTTTCAACGGGTCGTAAGCGTAGAAAAGATAGACGGAAGCGATCAATGAGACAAAAGCCGAGCCGGCTGCAATGCCGCGGACCAGCGAGAGCTGGCGGTTGGAGACGAAGATCAGAGCCAGGGCCCCGACAAACGGCGCGAAGAGAATAATGAGCAGCGTGTATTCAGCCATGGTCCTACTTAGCCGGCACGTGGATGACAGTGTCTACCGAGGCCACTTTGGCACGATCCAACCGATCGACGAGAGCTTGAATCGATCCATTCATCATTCTCAAAAAGGGTGACGGATACAGGCCGATCCACAGAATCATCACCGAGAGTGAGAGTGCGATGGTGATTTCCCGCATGTGCAGGTCCTTGATCGTGGCGGAAATATTCTTGCTCAGCGGGCCGAGCATGGCTCGCTCGTAATACCACAAGAAATAGGCTGCTCCGAAGATGACCCCGGTGACCGCCACGGCTCCATACCACCATTTGGCTTTGAAAGCGCCGAGGAGGATCAGAAATTCCCCGACAAAACCATTGGTCCCAGGCAGTCCGATGGAGGCCATGCCGATCAACAGGAGGAATGAGGCCAGGAGCGGTACCTGTTTTGCGAATCCTCCGAAGGAGGACAATTGGGAACTCTGTTGTCTGGTGGATAAGAAGCCTGCCATGAAGAAGAGACCGGCGGTGCTGAAACCGAGGTTGATCATGGTCAGGAGGCTCCCCTGCAAGCCCTGAAAATTCAGGGCAAAGAGCCCCACCACCACAAACCCAAGGTGGCTGATGCTACTGAATGCGAGGAGGCGCTTGAAGTCCGATTGAATGAGTGCCACCACCGCCCCGTACAGAATTGCCGCGAGGGCCAGGACCATGACGATTGAGACGACGCCTTCGCTCTTCGATGCATCGGGCAGCAACGGGAAGGTAAAACGAAGGAAGCCATAGGTGCCCAATTTCATGCCGGCCAACATGACGGCCATACCGATGGGTCCTTCAACGAGGGCATCAGGGAGCCAGGTGTGAAATGGGAACACCGGCGCTTTGAAGGCGAATCCCATGAACATCAGCCAGAAGATCAAAATCTGCTGGGAGAGCGGGATCGGGACCGAGAGTAACTCCAGCAGGTCGAATGAGTAGACGTGGTCGAGGTGGTGAGTCACCGCCCACTGGTGATAGTTGATGTCCAGCAAGGCGATGCCGACCAGCATGAAGACGCTGCCCAGGAGTGTGTAGAGCACATACTTGAGGGCTGCGTAATGGCGCTCTGCTCCTCCGCCCCACAATTTGATCAGGAAGTAGCTCGGGATGAGCATGAGTTCCCAGAAGACGAAGAACAGAATCAGGTCGATCGAGGCAAAGATACCCATGGTGGTGGTCTCGAGGGCCAAGAGCGCCATGAAGTACAGGCGGACCTGATTGCGCACGGTATCCCAGGAATAGATGACGACCAGCACGGTGAGAAAGGCAGTCAGCCCTACAAAGAGTACGCTGATGCCGTCGACGGCGAGGTGGTAGCCGATGCCGAGCGCCGGCATCCACCGCGCATGCTCGGCGAATTGCATGGCAGCGGAATCCGGCACGAAGCGCACGAGCACCAGGCAGGCCAGGGCCAGTTCCACCAGGGTGATACCCAATGTCGTCGTCTTGAGGAGATCTTCGTCTTCGATCAACCAGAGCACCGCCGCGCCCGCGAGTGGGAGGAAGATCAGGTACGAGAGGATCGGGAATCCAAAACTGAACTCTTCAAGCATCGTGTGTCCAGAAATTCTGCTGCGTCAGCGTGATAAATACCCGTTGGAACCGCTTCCGGTCCAAATCAAAAGAATGAGGTGCACGAGAATAAAGAGTCCCGCCACAATGATGGCCGCGTACTGATGCACCATGCCGGTCTGAAGCCGCCGCCACGAGCGGGCCAGGAGGTGGTTCGCATAGCCGATGATGTTCAAGCCGGCATAGACCACATGTTTTTCGGTCCAGGTGATGGCCGCTGAACTGGCGTCTGTCCCACGATCGATAGATCGGACCAGGCCGTCGATGATCGTACGGTCAAACCAGTCGCAAAGTCTCCCGATCTGCTTGGTCGGTTCCACGAACAGCCGGTCGTACAGTTCGTCGACAAAGTACTTGTTCAGCAGGGTCGTGTACACGCCCGGCATCCGTGCGGCGAGTGCATCTGCTGCGGAGGAAGGCCCACTGTAAAAGTAATGCGCCAGTCCCCAGCCCAGGAGCGCAATGACGGTGGCCGTGCCCATCAGTCCGAGCATCAGCCCAGGCGCGGTGGCGTGCTCCTCCCCGGCCACACCTGCGACCGAGTGCAGGAAGTGGTGGAACCAGCCGTTTTCAGGCGGAACACCGGGAAAGCCACCAATGACGGAGAGGGTGGCTAACACGACGAGGGGCCCGACCATCACCATGGGGGATTCGTGGACGTGTTCCGCGGTGTGGTGATCCAGCCGGGAGGTGCCATAGAACGTGAGATAGGTCAGTCGGAACATGTAAAACGAGGTCAGGAATGCGCCGACCGCTGCCATGCCATAGAGCACATAGTGATGATGCACGAACGCATGGCCCATGATTTCGTCTTTGCTCCAGAAGCCCGCTAAGGGCGGGATTCCGGCGATCGCGATCGTGCCGATGAGGAAGAGGGTATGTGTCCAGGGGATCTTCGACTTCAACGCGCCCATCTTGCGTATATCCTGCTCGCCGGACAATGCATGGATGACGGACCCGGCCGACAGGAACAAGAGCGCTTTAAAGAACGCATGGGTCATCAGATGGAAGACCGCGGCGGTGTAGGCACCGAGGCCACAGCCGAGGAACATGTACCCGAGCTGACTGACGGTTGAATAGGCCAGGACGCGCTTGATGTCGGTCTGGACTAGGCCGATCGTGGCAGCGAAGAGTGCGGTGAGTCCGCCGATCCAGGCGACGGTCGTCATGGCGGTGGGCGACAGATCGAAAATTGCGTGATTCCGGACGATCATGTAGACGCCCGCCGTAACCATGGTGGCCGCGTGGATGAGCGCACTGACCGGCGTCGGGCCTTCCATCGCGTCGGGCAGCCAAGTATAGAGCGGAAGTTGTGCGGACTTTCCGACGGCTCCAACCAAGAGGCAGAGTGCGATGGCGGTGGCCATTTCAGGCGACAGCTGTGCGGCATTCTGCATGACCTGGGTATAGTCGAGGGTTCGGAAGTTCACGAACACCAGGAAGATCGCCAGGAGGAATCCGGCATCACCGATTCGATTGACCACGAAGGCTTTGGTGGCCGCTTTGGCAGCGGAGACCTTGTCGTAGTAGTACCCGATTAGCAGATAGGAGCAGAGTCCGACGCCTTCCCAGCCGATAAAGAGGACGACGTAGTTATTGCCCATCACCAGCAGGAGCATCGAAACCATGAAGAGATTCATGTACACGAAGAATCGCGTGAAGCCGGATTCTCCGTGCATGTACCCCACGGAGTAGACGTGGATCAGGAAACCGACTCCCGTGATGACCAGCAACATGATGCAGGTCAATGGATCGATCAAATAGGCCAGATTGATTGTAAGGTCGCCGCCGAAAATCCATTTGTAGGCGACGACTTCCCGAGCCGCGCCTGTTCGGAGGGTTTCCGTGAAGACGGCCAGCACACAGAGGAAGGACATCAGGACCGAGCCCCACGCAAAGCGGTGCGCCAGGTCGTGGGAATACCGATGCCCGAAGAGGCCGTTCACAATGACGGCCATCAGCGGGAACAGGGGAATCAGTTTGACGATCAGATCAATAGAGTCGGACACGTTACCACTTCAACAAATTCATTTCGTCGACGTTGGTTGAAATCTTGCCGCGGAACACCACGATGATGATAGCGAGTCCGATGGCCGCTTCCCCCGCTGCAATGGCGATAATGAAGAGCGCCACGATTTGGCCCTGCATGGCTTCCAGGTAATGGGAGAAGGCGACCAAGTTGATGGTGGCCGCATTCAGCATGATTTCGACCGACATCAACACAATAATAAAATTGCGACGGATCAGGACGCCGAGCAAACCTGTCGCAAACAACACCGCACTGACAGCCACATAGGCGGACAAAGGAATCATGTGTCACGCCTCGTTTCGATCGACTTGGGGGTCTTTGCGAGGACGATCGCGCCGACGATGGCTCCTGTCAGAAACACCCCGATGATTTCAAATTGAAGCAGATAGTCGCTGAACATCTTGATGCCGATGGCGTGGGCGTCTCCGTTCATCAGGATCGCCGCCGTTGAGGCATCGCCCTTTGATCCGCCGAACGGGGATCGCACCAACAAGAACAGGAGATAGGCCAAGCCGATTGCCGCTGGAGCTAGGAGATACGGAGCCTTGGCGTGGAAATAGCGGTCGTCTGTCTTGAGGTTCAGCAGCATGAGGACGAAGAGATAGAGCACCAAAATGGCGCCGGCGTAGACGATCACTTGGACCGCCCACAAGAATTCCGCGTTCAGCATGACGAAGAGGCCTGAGACGTGAAGGAGCAGGGCCAGGAGCGCCAGACCGCATTGCACCGGATTCTTCAGCGCGACGGTCAGAATGCCGGCGACAATACTTACCACTGCGAAATACGCGAAAAACACGAAGGCCATAACTTACGATCAGCTCAAATGTTTGGGTTGTGACTGTGTGGGTTTGAGAACCGACTGGGGAAAGTAATAACGATACTCCCGGCTCTCGTCCGAATTCTTTTCTTGATTATGGGCGTACAGATATTTTTTGGCGTCTTCGAGGTGACGTTCGCCGACCTCGTAGAGCCTTTTCTTGTCGAAGAGGAGGGTGCGCTTGTCGTGGGTCGAGTATTCGTACATCTTGGTCATTGCAAGCGCGTTGACAGGGCATGCCTCGACACAATAACCGCAAAACACGCACTTGGTGATGTCGATGTAGAACTCGCTGGCAAAGCGCTGCAAGGGACGTTCTGGGTCTTCCTGGCTGATGACTTTTATACAACGGGATGGACATGCCGCTTCGCAAAGGTCGCAACCCACGCAGCGGTCCCGGCCGTCTCCATAACGCAGCAGCCCTAATGCACCGCGGTGACCGTCGGGGATGGTGCGTTGTTCGCGCGGGTATTGGAAGGTGATGGGGCGATGGAACATATGCTTGAAGGTCACCTTCATGGCGTCCCAGATTTCGTAGAACAACGCCGCCTGAAGAATTTTCTTGGTCAAGGCCCCGACACTCATTCCCACCACCTCTGTCGACATCAAAAAGACGAGCGAGCTTACTCTTACGCACCAACCTTTTCAATCGTTACACGCGTGGATTTGAAGTACGGAACTCCCGTGACTGCATCCACCTCTACGGTCATCAGGTCCTTCACGGCCGGCTCATTGAAATGCTCGGGGAAGAAGCACGATCCGGGTTGGATATCGGGATCGGCTTTGGCGCCGGCTTGCACGGAACCCTGCCGAGAAGTGAGGCGTATGGTGGATTGCTCGTTCAGCCCGAGTCGCTCCACGTCGGCCGGATTCATGCGGATTCGCCCATTGTTCGGTTCGATATTGATAAGCCCTGAGGCACGCGTGGACATTTTCCCGGAATGATAGAGCACTTGTCCGGTCAGTAAGGTAAAGGGCTGCGTGCCGTCGCTGGACGTTGATTGCGCCGTATGGCTGCGATACCGGCTCGCGACTTCAGCTGCGTAGCCGTTGGACAAATAGGCATCGGGGGATGGCGAGACGCGGCGAGGCTGGCCGAGATTATAGTAGCCCGGCAGCAACTTCATGATTTCATTCTGGACGTCTTGCGGCGATTCATAGGTCCAGTCATATCCCAAACCGTTGGCCAGCGCCGTCATGATATGCCAGTCCGGCAGGCTTTCCCCGACCTGATCAACTGCCTGACGCACACGCAGGACTTTGCCCTCCAGATTGGTGAAGGTGCCGTCCTTTTCGGCGTAGGTGGCGGCCGGGAGGACGACATGCGCCATTTGCCCTGTCTCTGTGAGGAAGGGGTCTTGAACGATGAGCAGCTGGAGCTTTTCGAGCGTCCCCTTCACGTCCATAGAGGCCGGTAAGGTGGCCAGGGGATTTTCTCCGATGACATACAGTGCCTTGATCTGGCCGCTTCGAATACGGGCGAGAATCTCCAGGAAATTGGCGCCGGTTCCGCTGGCAGGAAGGGTCACGTCCCAAGCTTTCCCGAAGCGTTCCCTTGCGCTCGGGTCATCGAATCGTGCCTGGCCGGGGAGGAATTCCGGCGCAACGCCCATATCCACTGCACCCTGTTCATTAACTTCTTCTGTGACTGTGGTCACGCCGCTCCCGGGCTGGCCTAGCTTGCCGGTCACCCAGGCCAGATCAATCAGCTTGAGAACATTCTGGTATCCGTTCGGCTGCCGGACGATACCTTCGGCACACAAGGCAATGGCGCGCGGTGCTTCTGCGAAAATCGCGGCAATTTCCCGGATCTGGTCTGCCGCAATGCCGGTCTCCGCGGAGACGTGGTCGAGAGAGACATGGGCCAAGGCTTGCTTCAATGCGGCAAAGGCCTGCGGATGCCGGGTGGTGCTCGCTTCATCGACGAGGTCCTGCTCAATCACCGACTTCACCAACCCGTCGATCAAGAACGATTCGCTGCCTGGCTTGACCAAGAGCGGATGTGAGGCTAGTTGCGCAATGTTCGTATTGGCCGAGTCCACGACGATGACTTGCGAACGATACACGCGAATGGCTTCCTTGATGCGGACAGCCGTCAGCGGGTTGGTCTCCGTGATATTCGAGCCGATGAGCAGGATGGCCTTGGCTTTGGTCAAATCTTCCCAATCATTGAGCGGACGACCGACACCGACCGCATGACGTACGGCATGAACATAGTTCAGGTGGCCGTAGCGCGCACTGCTATCGAGCTGGTTAGTTCTCAGGCCGGCGCGCATGAGTTTCTGGAAGAGATACAATTCTTCGTTCGTGCAGCGCGCGGTAATCAGCCCGGCGATCGACTCCGGTCCGTGCTTCCGATGAATGTCGGACAGCCGATCGATCACAGTCTGCATCGTATCGAGCCACGGTGTTTCCGTCAGTGTCTCGCCTGTGCGGACGAGGGGTTGCCGAAGCCGCTGTTCACTGTCGATGTACTGGAATCCGAACCGGCCGCGAACGCAGAGCCCACCGTGTCCCTTGGCGGTTTCAGTCCGGTCGCCCCATTTATTTTTCCAGGAGAGCGGAGAAGTCACGCGGACGACTTCGGTGTCTTTGGTTTCGAGATGCATCTGGCAGCCATCGCCACAATAGTTGCAGGTGGTGGTGGTTTTCTTCATCTGCCACGGCTTGTAGAGGTACTTGGAATATTTGTTCGTGATGGCGCCGACCGGACAGACGGCCAGACAGTCTCCGCAAAATTCACAGGCAAGGGGTTGGTCCCCTTTGGCCACGACCTGGTTGAATCCGCCCTTCTTCATGAATTGCAATGCATCGATCATCAGCACGTCTTTGCAGACGTTGATGCATTCGGCGCAAGCGATGCAGCGATTCATGTTGAAGTCGAGTACGAGGCTCCGCGTGTCTTCGGGAATGAACTTTTGCTTCGCATTGGCGAGATTGGTCACGCCGTGCTGGAACGCCATGTCCTGGAGCTCGCAATGTCCGTCTGCGTCGCAGACCGGGCAGTCCAGCGGGTGAACCGAGAGATGTTTTTCAACGGCCTTCTTTCGTGCCGCAAAGAGGTCGTCGCCGTCTGTGCGGATCACCATGCCCGCTGCCGCCTTGGCAGTGCAGGAACGGACCGGGGCCTTCTTGCCTTCCTGCATGACCAGGCACATACCGCAGGATCCGAAGGGATCAAACGTGTAGTGGTAGCACATGGCAGGAATAATCTTCCCCGTGCTGGCAATGACATCGTACAGCGAGACGCCGTCTTTGGCCGATACCGTCCGTCCGTCGATCGACAGTTCGATCGTGGCCGCTTCGACGTCTGGATTGGTTGCTGGTTTCAAACCCATGGAGTTACCTCAAGTCAAAAGCGATGGGGCGAAAGAATGAATCAGCGCCGCTCACTTTCTCCTTCGTGCTGTATCGGTCTTCATCGATCGCATTCTCCCATGACGATATCGTAGGTGCCGAAAATCGTCACGGCGTCCGCGATCATGTAGCCTTTCGACATATGATCGAATGCGCCCATATGGATAAACGACGGGGCGCGGATTTTCAGCCGGTACGGTTTCCCGCCGCCCGTGCTGACGATGTAGAAACCCAATTCGCCTTTATGCGCTTCGGTCCCGCAGTAGATTTCTCCGGGAGGCGCGTTAAACCCTTGCGAGAAGAGCTTGAACTGCTGAATCATGGACTCCAGGTTCGTGAACACGCGTTCTTTTGGAGGCAGAGTCACGCTCGGCACATCCGCCATAATCGGGCCGTCCTGTATTTGCTCAAGACACTGACGGATGATCTTGACGCTTTCGTAGAGCTCCTGCACGCGGATCCAGTACCGGTCATAAGTGTCGCCGTTCTTTCCGACGGGGACGCTGAATTCACACTTGGGGTAGGCGGAATATGGCTCGTATTTGCGCAGATCGTAATCGACCCCAGAACCTCGTAAGGTCGGTCCGCTCAAACCGAAGCTCAGTGCATCCTCGGCCGAAATCACGGCCACGCCTTTGGTGCGCGCCAGCCAGATGCGGTTCTTCTCCAGGAAGATCACGTACTCATCGATCTTGGGAGGGAAGTAGTCGAGAAACTGTTTCAGCTTGGCGAACAGGGACGGTGTGAAATCGCGCTCGACGCCGCCGATACGGTACCAGCTCGTCGTGAGGCGAGCGCCGCAGAGTTCATCAAACCAATCGAGCAGAATTTCACGGTCCCGGAAGCAATAGAAGAAGACCGTCATCGCCCCGATGTCGAGGGCCTGCGTACCGAGCCAGAACTGGTGGCCGATAATGCGCTGGATTTCCGCGACGATGGTGCGCAAGTACTCGGCTCGGTCCGGCACGGTGATGTTCATGAGCTTTTCGACGGCGCGGCAATAGGCGAAGTTGTTGTACATCGCACACACGTAATCCAGGCGGTCGGTGTGTGGAATGAACTGATGGTATGTGCCTTCCTCAGCCAGTTTTTCCACACCGCGGTGGAGAAAACCCATCACCGGGGTGGACTTGACCAAGCGCTCGCCCTCCAGCTCGAGGATGACTTTCAGCACCCCGTGCGTGCTGGGGTGCTGCGGCCCCATGTTGAGGAGCAGTTCTTCCGTTCGCAGTGTTGGAAGCGTCGCGTCTTCCGGATGTTCCGGGTCGACTTTATAGACCGTAGTTCGTTGATCTTCGAACTGTGCCATGAGCGTCTAGTAGTCCTAAATGGCCGCCCCTACCGGCTCGGCTCGTCCAAAAATTCAAACGTATCGCGCCACCCTTTGCCGCGGAGCGGAAAATCTTTGCGGAGGGGGTAGCCTTCTTCATACTCGTCCGGCATCAGAATGCGGCGAAGATCTGGATGGTTCCGAAACCGGATGCCCATCATGTCGTACACCTCGCGCTCCATGAAATCAGCGCCCTTCCAGATGTCGGTCAAGGAGTCGACAATACAATCCGACTCCGGAACCCGAGTTTTCAGGCGAATGCGCTGCCGGGTTCGAATCGAATACACTTCATAGACGACTTCGAAACGTTCCTCGTCGTCCGGCCAATCGACCGAACTGACATGAACGATGTAGTCGAACCTCAGGGCCGGGTCATCGCGCAAAAACTTGCCGATGTCGTGCAAGGCCTCACGTTTGACGGTGACGGACACATCCCCGCGCCACTCCACCACCATGGTGCAGGCGTCTGGAAAGGTATCCTCGATACGTTTGGCCAGTTGACTCATTCGATTAGTTTCCGCGCGTCAGACCTTCAGGGCGTCTTTCACTTCTTTCGGCTGCGCGAGGAATACACGCTTTTGCATGATGCGCTCTTGCAGTTTCAGAATGCCATCGAATAAGGCCTCCGGAGTCGGGGGGCACCCCGGCACATAAATATCGACCGGCACAAAACGATCCACTCCCTGCACGACGCTGTAACTGTCGTAAATGTTTCCGGATGTTGCGCACGATCCCATAGCAATCACGTACTTCGGTTCCGGCATCTGGTCGTAAATCTTGCGAATCACGGGGGCCATACGGCGGCAGACGGTTCCGGCCACGATCATGAGGTCGGATTGGCGGGGGGAGGCCCGAAAGACCCCGGCGCCATATCGATCCATGTCGTAACGGGACGAGACGGCGGCGATCATTTCAATGGCACAGCAAGCCAGTCCGAAGGTCATCGGCCACAGGGACCCTTTTCGGGCCCAATTCACGGCTTTCTCTACCGTAAGAGTAATGACATCGGGAGTCCCGTCTTTATCGTGGCCTCCCAGTTGAATTAATCCCATTCCAACGCTCCTTTTCGCCACGCGTAGACATAGGCGACGAGGAAAAGTCCGATGAAGATCAGCATCTCTACAAGTCCAATCAGACCGATCTTGTTGAAAACAATCGCCCAGGGATACAGAAAGATGACTTCCACATCGAAAATGACGAACAGCATGGCAAAGATGTAGTAGCGAACAGGGAACGGCATCCGAGCATCGGAAAACGGTTCAGATCCGCACTCATAAGTGGAGAGTTTTTCCGGTTCCGGGTATTTCGGCTGGACGAAGTAACTGATGAGCAATGTACCCGCACCGAACGCCAGTGCGACGAACACAAACACCAGGATCGGAAAATATCGACTTAAGTACTCTAAGAGGAGCTCGGAACCGGCCATTGGCTCGAACCTTAACGGGTTTGAGGGCTTATAGGGCTAATTAGGAGGTCGGAATCTTAGCCCCTGCCTATTTTTAATAGCAAGCGCACAAAGGACCTAGGCCTCTAGTCCCGAAAGTCCTAGAAACTGAATACTGTCCAGCAGTTAGGTGCCACGGCGGATTGTGGCTATGAGCCGGGGAGACTTGCGTTCTTCTTGGGAAGTGTCGGCGATGTGTCGGGGGTGGCTTGGCTATTCGAGGATCCTGTCCTCATCTTGTCGGCCGGGGTTCTTAGCGCACTCGGCGGGGATCCGACGCTGATATCCCATTCTGAAGCCATGGGCGTGGCGGTTCGAACCTTCAATCTGCGGGGCATTTGAGTGTTGATGCGCCGCTTCTCTGTTCCCACGCCATACCTCGCTATTCAGACGCCCTGCTATCGATACCTGCCGAATCGTCACTCCGGTGCGAGGCTTACGATAGCACCCGTGGAGACCTGAAGCAAACCGTCCAGCGCCGTCCCGTTTCTTGACAAGCCCCTGCTCTTTGCTAAGGTTGCTACAGATAACCCTCCTAGGTGTGATCAATATGAGGACATTACCCATGCGCGCCAGCCTGATCATCCTGTCTTGCAGTCTCGCAGCCGTGACGGCCATCCCTGTTTATGCCCAGAACGCTCAAAGTGTTCGCCTGGGGGAAGCCGCCCTCACGTATGCCGCCGGCTCGATTCGACAAGAGATGCCGATCGACGGGGTTATCAATGTGATTACCGGGGACAACCAACTCTCCGGGAACCGGATGATGTTGGGTTGGTCTGGGACCGATACCCTCTATCTCAAGTTGAAGAATCCCGGTGATGCGGCGCTCGGTGATCTCTACACCGTATACCGGCGCTCGCGCAAAGTGTTTCACCCCATGACCAAGCAGTACATGGGCTATATCATCAATAGAGTGGGGGTGGTGAAAGTCATTCAGATAGACGCGGCACTGGTTGGCGTCCAGGTTGTTCGGTCCTACGCTCCCCTCTCCCCTGGTGATCCGGTCATGCGGTTTACACCGCCTTCAGCAGAAGAAGTCGTTGAGACCGCCTCGGGGTATGCCGAGATCGAAGCCATGATTGTTGAATTGCAGGCCGATAAACATATGTCGCTCGTATCGCAGGGAAACCTGGTCTATCTCGACAAGGGACAAGACGAAGGCCTTCGTTCCGGCGAATATCTGGAAGTCTTCCGTACCGGCGGTGGGCTTCCTGAGCGGAAAATCGGGGAAGTGAAGATTCTTTCTACCGAGCCCCACACGGCTACCGCGGTGTTGTCCAAGGCCACGGCCCGTGCGCTGATCGGCGACCGCGTTCGCTCCAAACACGTTTCGCCTGTTGAGGTCATGCAATATGAGAACGGGGACTCGGATGTTCCGGCTGCGACGGTACAACCGGTGATGAACGCCAGGACGGACAGCGCTGCCGCGATGCCGAGCGAGTCCCATTCGATGAGCAAACCCAGGGTCGAGCGCGCTCATGGAAGCACCAGGATCAATCTTGATGATCTGGCAGATCAGTTGGAATATGAATCCGGTGAGGTGAAAGTGAAACCTGCCGGCGTACCCATTCTGGAACAACTGGCGGAGTATTTGAGGACTGCTGCGGTCTCTCAGCAGGTGCGCGTGGAAGGTCACTCCGACAATATGGAGATCGGGCCGTCGCTCAAAGGCGTATTCCCAACCAATTGGGAGTTGTCCAAGGCCCGTGCCGCCGAGATCGTGCGGTATCTGATCGAGAAGGGTGGCATGGATTCGGCGAAGTTATCTGCCGTGGGGTATGGCGCGAGCCGTCCTGTTGCCAGCAATGGGACCGAGGAGGGCCGCAAAAAGAACCGCCGTATCGAGGTTGTGCTCGATTCTCCGGAGGAGGGGACCCAGGCCCAATCCGCGAAGGCGCCGCTGAATGAGAGCGATCCGATCCCTGCGCAGTTTACGTATAACAAACTGGACGCGGCACCGGCATCCACCGCCGTCATGCCGTCCGCCTCAGCCACCTCGGTAGGATCAGCGTCGGTGGATGCACCGATCGCTCCCGCTCCCTCGGATGTCGCAGTGCCGGTTTCGCCTGTCGGCGGTGACACGGCCTCGGCCCCGCCCGGTTCGTAATGAGTGACGGGCGACCGGTCTCTTCCGAGGAGGCCTGTCGCCACAGGTGTGTTAGATCCTCCCTCCTGGCAGATAGCCCCCCGCTTCCAGTACGGCGTCCCGTCAGTGCCCTTCTCGCAAGGACCGTGATTGTTGCGCTCATCCGGTGTTGTTAGAATGCCGCATGTTCGATCACCGCTCGTCCGCAACTCCGCCGGTGGCTCCTGCGCCTCCCCTAACATATGCCGATGTGGTGTTGCCGCGCCGCCTTCACCGGCCCTTTACCTATGTGATCCCCTCTTCACTCAAGGGGCAGGTCGCAATCGGGCAATCAGTGATCGTGCCGTTCGGGTCCCAGGACCTTCACGGTCTCGTCACGGCGGTGTATGACCGCCTTCCGCTCGGCGCTCCCGAGCAGGGGCTGAAAGCCGTCCGCTCCCTTGCCCCAGTGTCTCCAGACCACCTGCTCACCTCCAGTCAAATCGATCTCAGTCGGTGGGTGGCCGACCGATATGCCGCACCGTGGGGGCAATGTATCAAGCTTGTCGCGCCTTTTGTCGATCAGGTCGGTCGGCGGCCATCACGGTATCGGCCGACGGCGCAGGGCATGGACAATTCGTCCGTACCTGAGGGGTTGGGAGAAGTGGAAACTCAGGTGCTTTCGCGCCTTCGTCGTCGTCCCAAGGGCATTACGGAGGCCTCCCTGGTACAGGGCGACAAGTCCCGTGTCATGCGCGCGTTGCAGGTACTGATTCGAAGAGGGCTTGTGGTGCGCTGCGATGATGCGGTTGTCCCGAGGGCGGTTCGTGAAAAAACATCTTCTGCTCCGGGGGCGGAGCAGAAGGTGTTCGCGAGATTGACGGTTGATGACTTGCCACCACCGCTGGAGGCGGCAGGATGGCCTGATACCGTTGGCCGGGCGATTTCGCAGGACACATGCGACTCGTTTCTGGTTCAGGGGGCTCGAGCTACCAGACTCTGGTGTCTTGTGCAGGCAGTCCAGGCCACGATACGTCGTGGGCGGCGAGTGTTGGTGGTCACAGGGGACGTCGAGAATGCCAGTCGATTGGCCGAAGCCCTGTCGGCAGCGGGAGAACGGCCGTTGCTCCTGCATAGTGGTCTTTCGGCAAGGGAACGCGCAGCCGTGTGGCAATCGGCGCAGGATTCGTCGGCCACGCTCCTAGTCGGTACCCGCATGGCGGTGTTTGCACCCATCGATCGATTGGGATTGGTGTGGGTGGAAGGTGAGGACGATGCGTCCCTTAAGGAGGAGCAATCGCCCCAGTATCATGCGCGAGAAGTGGCACGGCGGCGCGCACTCTGCGATCAAGCCCTGTTGGTGCTGGCCTCGAGCCATCCGTCGTTGGAGAGTTGGTCGGCGGTTCAGCAAGGGGCGATGACGGCTTGTGTGTACCGAGACCCGGCAGGTGCTCCGAGAGTGCAGGTCATCGATTTGAGGGAGTACTCCAGGGAGACCCCGGCAGGCACCTTGTTATCGCCGCCGCTCTATGACGGCATTCAGGACGCCCTGCGGCAGAAGACCCTGGCGATTCTCTATCTCAACCGTAAGGGGTTTGCGAGCGTCTTGCATTGCGGCGATTGTGGTGCGATGCCGCAATGTGATGCGTGTAGTGTGGCGCTGACGTTTTTCCGGCAGAGCAATCATGTGCGGTGCCATTACTGCGGGCGAACGAAGCCGGTCCCGGATCATTGTGCTCGGTGTCAATCGCTCAAGCTGGAGCCGATCGGGTCGGGCACGGAGCGTATCGAGGAGGCTGTACGGCGAAAGTTCCCTCTGGCGCGGGTGGGTCGTGTGGATGGTGAGACGATTCGCCGGCCTGCTGATGCACGGGCGTTCAGTCGGCTGCTTGCCGCCGGTGAATTGGACATCGTGATCGGCACGCAGATGCTGTTCCGGTTCGGCCTTCAGGCGCGGGCTGCCTTTGTCGGTGTTCCGGATGCCGATGCCGGTCTTCATGTGCCGGACTTTCGCTCGGCAGAACGGATGTACCACGGTCTGGTGGACGCCATGGAGCTAGCCCGACCCGCTCATGCCGGAGGCGTGGTGATGATCCAGACCCGGTTAACGGATCACCATGCGATCATGGCGGTTGCCACGGGCGATCACTCGGTGTTTCTTGAACAGGAGCAGGCCTTTCGGCAGATGCTTCAGTATCCGCCGCTGACCTCGCTTATGAGGTTGGATGTAACCGGGACGCTTGAACCGGCGGTGGCCCGGGCCGCCGGTCGTTGGGCAGCGCTGCTACGAGCGGAGGTGGCGAGTCTAGAACGGCATAAAGCCACAGCCGGTAGTAGGGTGCCTCTGGAGGAGCGTTCAACCGGGCTGGGTGGAGAGACGAGCCACATTGTTATCCTGGGGCCTTCTCCGGCACCACACGCCAAGGTGCGAGGTCGCTACGGCTGGCAGATTCTGGTCAAGTCCCTGTCTCTTGAGGCAGGCAGAGTCATCGTTGTGCGGACCCGTGAGGTGCTTGATCGGGAGTCGCGACGAGGGGGCCTCCGGTTCGATATCGATGTCGATCCGGTTGCGATGGCGTGATGTGAGTCAGCGCCTGGCCCGCTTCTTTTTGCCCCGTGCCGGGACCGGCTCGGTTCCGGGAGGCGGCACCGGTGGAGCGTTCTGTTCGCGTATACGTTTGAACAGCCCGAAGGCGAAGGTAATCCAGAACACCGAAGTGAACAATCCGAACAGCACGGCGTTCAGAATCGTTTCCATCTGCTCCTCAGTCGGCTGACTTCCTCCCATCCTCATTCGAATCATCGTCACGATCGGCCAGGTCATACTTTCGATGCCGAGCCCCATGGTGGTCCAGGCCCAGACGGCGGCGATGCTGCGTCCCTGCCACCAGAGAAAGGCCGTTGACGCGACGGCGACGGGCAAGGCCCAGACGGTCGCCGCCTGCTCCCACATGACGAAAATCCCGATCGCGACGACGATGCCGCCGAGTATCGCGTGCAGCTGCGGAGTCCACCACGTCTTCATGATCCCGTCTTTCTTGTGTGAAAAGGAAAGGAAGGCGGGCGCTAGTGTGCGGATCGATGTGTCGGAAGTCAATGCGACAGTGGGCGTTATGACGAACGGACGGAAAGTGACGAGCCTCGCTCAGCCGGCGATTTCGGCTTGAACGGCATCCAGGAGCTGTTGCATCTCGAAGGGTTTCTGGAGCGTACGGCGTGCGCCCAGCATGCGGGCCACATCCAGGAAGTTTAAGATGCCGATCATGTCGCTGCCGCCGGTGATGGCCATAATCCTGGCCTCGGGAAATTCTCGGCGGAGCGTCAAAATACTCTCAAGGCCGTCCTGGTCCGGCATCAGGATATCCATGATCACGAGATCAGCCGGCGATTGGCGATAGTGGGACAGCCCTGCTTTGCCGTCGGCCGCTTCGCGGACGTGATAGCCTGCCTGCTCCAGCGTGCTCCGAATCAGTTGGCGAATCGCTTCTTCATCATCGACGATCAGGACCGAGGGCATAACATTCCTCACAGGAGTATTCGTGCCGAGTGTCTGGGGATTGGATTGCGGCGCTCAGAAGACGGCCGGAGGCGGCGTTTCGGCACCGGTTAATTACCACAGTGAATTTACCGCTCTTTGTCATGCTCAGCAAGAAATTCCTTCGCTTCCGTAAGGGGTGTTGCGCGCTCGCGGCTCGGTTCCTGGCCCACTGCCTGATGAGGCTGAAGCATCGCGGGCAGATAGACCTCAATGGTGGTGCCCTGGCCGGCCGTGCTGGTGGCGCGGAGTGT